>JAABTU010000366.1 GCA_011389715.1 Desulfotignum sp. | reverse complement strand
TTTTTGTGACCATTTCTCCCCTTTTCACTGCCTGATTCTGCTGCCATTATTTTTTTGACAGTTGCCTGGATCAGGATGATATAAACAATTGAAAACTTGCCCCGCCCATCTTGCTGTCTGTCACCCGTACATATCCATTGTGTTCTTCAGCCACAGCATGCACCACGGACAGACCAAGGCCTGTTCCCTTTCCCACGGGTTTGGTGGTGTAAAAAGGTTCAAAGATTCTATCCTTGTCTTCTTCACTGATCCCGGAACCATCATCATCCACACAAAACAAAACCCCTTCTGGCTCACGGTGCCAGCTCATGCAGACAAGACCTCCGGGTGTGCTTTGTACTGCATTTTTTAACAGGTTGCCCAGGGCCTGCTGAACACGCATCACATCCACCTGGATTGTGGCGGTATCATTTGATGGGACATATTTTATTTTTGTCCGGTTTTCTTGCGCCTCCTGTTGAATAACCAACAGCGCAGATTGTGTCAGGTCTGAGACATCAATACTGCTCCTTCGGGGTGTAACAGGCCGGCAGAAATCAAGCAGCTGTTTGATAATACTCTCCATCCGGGCCGTTTCACTGCGAATGGTTGTCAACACCCGGGCAATATCATCAGGCAGATCCTTGGTGCGCAAAACACGTTGCGCCCTGCCGCCGATGGTGCTCAAGGGAGTTCCCAACTCATGGGCGGCACCGGCGGCAAATCGGCCCAGGGCTGCCAGTTTTTCATTCTGGCGCAGCCGGGTTTCCAGTTCATCTTGTTTTCTGCGCTGCTCTAGAATGGTTTTCTGGGCATCATCTATACTGTTGAGCATGTTGTTAAAAGTTTTTCCCAAAGCCACGATTTCCTGGGGACCGCTGTAAGCAAACCGGTGTTTACGGTCTCCACCCGCTATTTTTGTCATGCTTTTTGTAAGCCGCCCCAGATGCTCTCCAATTGCCTGGTGATGTCCATACAACACCACACCAGAAAGCAGCACCAGCAAAAGAGACAGCACCAGTACCGCATTGCGCCGCAGGATATGAAAATTTTCAATAAATTCGCTTTGCTTGCGGGTGAGCTGCAACAGTCCATTGATCTGTCCGCCGGTATCGGTCAGGGGCAAAAAATAGGAGTACACCTGCCGGCCGGCAATCTGTTCATATTCACCAAGTTTCCGACCGTCTGCCGCCAGTTCACTTAAGCGCTTACGCTGGGATTCAGGCTCTTCATGTCCGAGATTCAAAATCTTTTTGCCATTGTGGTCATAAACATAGGCACTGTAAACCCGGCCAATGGCAAAAACAGATTCCAAAGACTGTTGCAAACTACCCATACGGTTTTTTTCCAAAGCATAGCTTAAAGGGAGCTGCACTGCCCGTGCAACAAGCTCCAGGTCTTTTTTCATCTGCTTTTCCACCTGGTTTTCTATGGAATTCAGCGCAAAATATCCGAAAACGCCCACAGTAAAAACCATGGGCAGCATAACATAGACCAGCAGAGCGGTTTTGAAACGAATGGACAATTGAAACAAGAAAATCGGTCTCATATTCACTCCTCCCCAATTTTTGCAAACTTAGCACATGTGCCATTTTGATACAATAAATAATCCTTGGCCCCAGGCAACCCTACCGCCATGAAACATAAAAAATGCCATTATTTCAGATATATATAAAATTTATGCACTTTATTAGATTTTCCGGCACGCATTCTGCGATGGTTGGGTTGCAGGTGCACAGTGCACAAAATGTACAAAATTTTTTACCAAATTTTACCAAAGGAGAAAAAAAATGACCTGTTTTCAATCCAATTACCTGATGATTTTCTTTGCTGCAATCTGCATGCTTGCACTGACAATTGTGCCTGGATTCACCCAGGATAACCAACCGACACAGGCAGCACCATTAGAGCAGATCGATAATGCAGCTTTTGAAAATGCTGTCCTGGCCTATGCAAAAATCCAGTCCATTCATGAACAATTCCAGCAATCCGTACAGGGAACCGAAGACCAGGCTGAACGTAAAGAACTTCAGGACCAGGCCAACCAGGAAATGATCAATGCCATTGAAGTATCAGATCTTGATGTTGAAACCTACAGCAGCATCATGGCCCGGGTACGATCGGATCAGGACCTGCGCACAAAATTCATAGATGAACTCCAGAAGCTACAATAAACCACAGGAATGGTGCAAACGAAAGGAGGGTATATTTTTATGAAAACTTTATTGCGGTTTTCCATTGTTATGGCTTGTATTGCCATATTGACAGGGGGTATTACCGGATGCAGCGATTCCGGGGAAGATCCGGGCCAGACATCAACCACCATGCCGGTTGCGCCATCTGAGCAGCAGGAACAGCCCGGGGGGGTTGCCCAGCCAATGCCACCCATCAGTGATGCAGAACTGGAAAAAGCAGCAGCTGCACATTTGCAGATTATTGAAATCAACAAAAATCTGCAGCAATCTGTTCAACAGACTGAAGATGTAAAAGAAAACCAGAAATTACAGATAGAGGCAAACAAACAAATGGTCCAGGCAGCTGAAAATGCCGGGCTGGATTATGAAACCTACAACATTATTATGCAGGCGGTTCACCAGAATACAGCCATGGAAGGGCTGTTTCAACAAAAGCTCAGGGCCCTGGAATAGGCCTTATGCTTTAAAAAAAGCCAACAACCCGTGCAGATTGGTAAGGGGATGGGGCGGGCATCCGGGAATAAACAGATCAACCGGCAAAATTGTATCCAGGCCTTTGGCCACTTCGGCACTGTGGGAAAAAGGACCGCCAGTCAGCGTGCAGCTGCCCACTGCAATAACCACCCTTGGTTCGGGTACTGCCTCATAGGTCTGGAGCAAAGCGGTTTTCATATTTCTGGATACCGGCCCTGTCACCACAATGGCATCTGCATGCCGGGGGGAGGCAACAAAATTGATGCCGAACCGTGCCAGGTCAAAAAACGGGGTGGCCAGAACATTCAGGTCTGCCTCACAGGCATTGCAGCCGGCAGCTGACACCTGGCGCAGCTGCAGAGAACGGCCGAACAGTTTTTTAAAATGCTGCTTTGCATGCTGTGCAAGGGACGGCAGGTCTCCGTCGGTCAGAAGATCCGCTTTGTTAGCAGTGGATATTTCAAAATCACCGGTAAATGTAACAAATTCACCTTTTGAGAGGCGTTCACAGGTACCGCAGAAAATACAGCGGCCCATGTCGATTTTCTTTTTATCCACATCAATGGCATCCTGGGGACAGGCATCCGCACATGCTTTTACCATCTCCGGATCAGCTGTTTTTTGGATCACGGGTTTGCCCCGGTACCGGGAAAAAACCGCCGGCTTTTCCTTTGGATAATTACAGGTGCGATACCCTTGTTCAAATCTGTTTTTCAGTATGGTGAGCATGGTGTATAACCCTTTTTCAAAGATCAAATCCGCAGTAGGAAAGGTTGAAACTTTTATTGTTCAATGGAAAATCGGAAATTCCCGTGTCCCGCAGCGCCATGGCAAGACCGTTCCAGTTGTGAAACGAGGGGTCTTTCACCTTGTACCGCAAAAGGTTGCCGGCATCATCGGTCAATACAGCATGAGACACTTCACCGCGCCAGCCCTCGTTCAGGGTCACGGCAAAACTGGACGGCGCCAGTGCCTGCATTGCTTGTATGCCGTCTTCCACCGGCTGTGTGTCTACGCTTTTTTCGATCAAAGACTGGATGATGTCAATGGACTGGCGCACCTCATCATACCGGACCCGAGCCCGGGCATACACATCGCCTGTGGATTTTGCATTTTCCGGAATCAGCAGCTGGTGATAATGCTCTGTTGCAAAACAGCGCCTGGCATCATAGGCAAGTCCGCTTGCCCGGCCGGCAGGTCCCACAAGTCCCAGATGGTCCGCATCCTCGGCACGCACACTGCCGCAGCCTTCAAACCTTGCCCTGACAGTGGAAGCGGAAAAAATCAATTCCAGGACATGCTCCACCTGGGGTTTTAACTCTTTGATCCGCTCATCTAAGGTTTTGCGGATCTCATCATCAAGGGTAAACCTTACCCCGCCCGGTCTGACCAGTCCTTTGCCGAACCGGTTGCCGCAAAGCAGCAGGGACAGGTTCAGAAAATCACCGCGTATTCTGCCGAAATAATTGGCCGGTGCCAGGAATGCCACATCCATGCACAGAGCCCCAAGATCACCAATATGGTTGGCCAGCCGCTCCAGTTCCAGGGCAATGGTACGGATGATCTTTGCCCCCGCATCCACCTGAACCGATGCCAGGGCTTCCACAGCCTGGGCCATGCACAGCCCATGGCCGATGGTGGTATCACCGGCAATGTTCTCCGCCAGGATGGGCAGCTGTTTGGGTTTTGCGGTAAGCAAAAGGGCTTCCACCCCCCGGTGCTGGTATCCCAGCTGGATCTCCAGATGAAGGACCCGTTCCCCGATGCAGTTGAACCGGAAATGCCCGGGCTCGATCACACCGGCATGCACCGGCCCCACCGCCACCTCATGGATCTCATCCCCTTTCACCTGATAATAATCATAATTGCCCGGAATATCTTCGGTATAATCATTGTTGAACACGTCGGGTTTGTTGTGGAAATTTTCGTGATACCGCACCATTTTCAGCCAGGGATGGCCTTCAGGACGGATGCCGTACTGTTCGGCCATCTCTCTTTCAAACAGGTGAAACGGTTCACACACTTTTGTCAGGCAGGCATAGGTTTCCGGGGCATCACACCCGGCAGCCAGCAGTTCATGGGTACGCAGCACTGCCATTAATTTCATGGTTCCCTGGTCTTCATAGGCAAAAAAATGCACCACTTTTCCGCCGTTTTTCACGATGTCCAGAGCCTGGGTGCGGAAGGTGTCAAAGGGCAGATGGGGAATATCGGCCCGCTGGACCCGACCGCCGCAGGGAATGGGTATAAACTGTGTCATTGCAGTCCTCCACCGATGGCATGCACGGCATCGACAATGGTCTGATACAGGGCATCCGGAATAAAAAAGCACAGAATCAAAGATGTCAGCAGCAAAATGTACTGGGGCCATACCAGTCTGGGTGTTTCCCGAAAATCCGGGGCCGGGGTCTTCCCGGTGTCTGCCGGGGTATCAAAACAGATTTTCATGACCTGGCCGGCAAATCCGGCAAAGATAACGCACAGACAGAAGATGAACACAATGGCGGCCAGAAAGTGACCGCTTTTAAAGGCCGCCATGATAATGAACAGCTCCCCGATGAAAATTCCGAATGGCGGGAACCCGGAGATGCCGGCAAAACCGGCGAAAAAGGCCACAAATGTTTTGGGCATCTGTTTTGCCATCTGCCCGGTGTTGGCAATGAGCCGGTCATTATATCCCATCAGGATATTGCCGGAGGACAGAAACAGTGAGGATTTGATCAGGCTGTGGTGAATCATGCAGATCACGGCCCCGTAGACTCCGAGCCCCCCGATGCCGGTGCCCAGGGCGATGATGCCCATGTTTTCAATACTGGAATAGGCCAGCATGCGTTTGTATTCGGTCTGTTTCAGAATATAGGTGGCAGCCGCCACAATGGACAGCAGCCCGAACACAATCAGGATGGTACCGGAAAAATCACTTAACCCGGCGGCCACCATGATCTTGTTGGTCTTGAAAATACCCAGGTAAGCGCAGTTCAAAAGCACCCCGGACAGCAGGGCAGAAGCCGGACTGGGGGCTTCGCTGTGGGCATCGGGCAGCCAGGTGTGCATGGGGGCCAGCCCCATCTTGGTGCCGTATCCCACCATTATAAAGATAAATCCTGCCTTGAGCCATGCCGGGTCCAGCTGACCGGCCACCGGGGTAAGCGCTGAAAAGGACATGGCTGCGGTCACCCCCCCCAGTTCCATGGACAGTGTGAGAAACAAGGACCCCACCAGGGCCATGGCAATGCCCACCGAACAGATGAGCACATATTTCCAGGTGGCTTCCAGGGAGGCCCCGGACCGGTGGGTATAGATCAAAGGCGCACTGGCCAGGGTGGTGGCTTCGATGGCGATCCACAGCACCATGATGTGATCCGACAGGGTCACCATGGTCATGGTGGACAAAAACAGCAGCATGAACCCGGTAAAGATGTTTTCCGACTTCAGGCGGTGGGCTGCCAGATATCCGGTGGTGTAGATACTGATCAGAAAAAACAGCAGAGAGATCACCAGAAGAGACAGCAGTCCTTCCGGGGTCACGGCAAAATATTCAGCAAACCAGGCCTGGGGCGTGTTTTTCCACAGCAGCAGCGACAGCACCAGGTGAACCGCACCGGTCAAAACCAGCAGCTGACGGCTGACAGCTTTGGGCAAAACAAAGGCCAGCAGGCCGGTGACAAACGGGGTGATAAAAACCATTTCAACCATGGGCCGTTCCTATTCTTTCAGGGTTCTCAGAAGTGAGGTATCCACATCATCAAAGGTTTGCTTGATGTTCTGGAGGATGACAGCCATGATCATGACGCCGGCCAATACGTCCAGAAGAATACCGAATTCAACAATATGCCTTGCCCGCACCGAAAGGGTGGTGCCCATCAGGTAGATCCCGTTTTCCAGCATGATATACCCGATCACCATGGCAATGGCGTTTCTCCTTGCCATGAGCAGAAACATGCCCGTGACCAGCAAAGAGATGGCAGCCGGAAACAGCAGCTGGGAATCACTGATGGAAGGGATGTTCAAGTACCGGGAGATCACTGCGGCGGCAACGATCAGGCCCAGACCGAAAAACAAGGAGGCATGGTATCCCACAATGGGGGCCACATCCCGCAAGATAGCCACTTTCCGGATGGCCACATGGATGCTCAACGGGATGAGCACCCCCCGGATAACCAGGGTGGCAATGGTGAAAATGACGGCCCCGGTTTCCATATCCGGCGTGATGAAAAACGGAATGATGGACACCACGATGCCCTGAAAAGCCATCACTTTGATCAGTGCCGGCACCCGGCTGGAACCGAATGCGAACAGCACGGACAGCAGTACCAGAGACAGCAGCGTATCAACGGTATAAAGGATCATTGGATCAGCTCCAGTGTTATGATGGTTGCAAAAAACGCCAGGGCAAAAGAGGTCAGCACAAACTGGGGCACCTTGTCCATGCGGTACCGGGCAATGGTGGACTCGATGATCCCCACCACCAGATAAACGATGACCAGCCCTGCAATAAAAAGCAGCATGCCCGCGCCGGGGATGCCGGTCTCAAAGGGCAGGATCAGTGGAGACAGGATGGCGGCGTAAAAAAACAGTTTGCAGAACGCCCCCAGTTCGATGAGTGCAAAATCCGGCCCGCTGTGATCCAGGACCATTACCTCGTGGATCATGGTCAGCTCCAGGTGTGTGGCGGGATCATCCACCGGAACCCGGGAGGTTTCCGTCACCAGGATGATGAAAAACGCAATCACGATAAACAGCAGGGAGGGTCCTGCAATCTGCCACAGGGCCAGGGTGCCGGTGCCGGAAAAATAAGCGGCAAATGACAGTTCTCCGGTCATGCGGTAAAAGTAAATCAGAATCATGAACATGGCGGCTTCACAGATAATGGGAAAGAACGCTTCTCTGGCAGCGCCCATGCCCTCAAAGGGTGAGGCCGTGTCCATGGCTGCGGCAATGGTAAAAAACCGGCCCAGGCCGAGCAGGTAGAGCACCAGGATCACATCCCCGGTAAAGGAGATCACAGGACTATGGCCGGCAATGGGCAGAAACAGCAGGGCTGCCAGGGCCGTGGCACAGGAAATCACCGGGCCCATTTTAAATACCGCGGTGGTGCTGGTGCTGTAAACAGATCCTTTTTTAACCAGCTTGATCAACGTGTAGTAGTTGATCAGCAGCGGCGGCCCTTTTTTCCCGCCAAAAAACGCCTTGACCTTGAGGATCACGGCTGAAAAAAATGGTGCCGTCAGAATGGCACCCAGCCAGAGCAAAATGGATTCAAACATGAAATCTCCCTGTTTTCCTTACAAATAATTGGGATTAAACGAAAAACAGCAGCAGCACAATGGCCAGCAGGATATACCCGATATACAGATGGATGTCCCCGTGCTGGATCCACCGCAGCCGGTCAAAAACAAACTGCACCGGCCGGACCACCCCCGGTTCCATATACCGTTCGGCAATGTCGTGTACGCGGCTGTCATAGCGGGTACCGGCCGGAAACCGCCCGGCTATGGGCACATGGTTTTCTTCCAGGGGGGCAGCAGGTCTGAAAAATTGAATAATGTCAAAGGCATAGGATGATCCGGTGTACTGCATTTTTGTCGTGGGCCGGGTGAATCCGCATCCCCAGGTACCGGATTGTGACACTGGTTTGGCCCGGTAGCACCATGACCGCAGCACAGCCACCGCCAGTACCAATACAACAATCACAAGCGCCCCTAAGGTGATGTGTCCGGCAATCTGCGCAAACGGGGCCGCTGGGATTCTTTCATACCCCAGGTTCAAGGAGGATACCGCTGACAAAATCAAATGAAAAAACCAGGCGGGAAATATCCCAATAATGACACAGGCGCCTGCCAGTATTCCCATGGCCCCCAGCATGGTGGCACCGGTTTCGGTTTGGTTCCGGGCAGCATCGGTCCGGGGCTCTCCCTGGAAGACAATCCCCACCACCCGGGTAAAACAGGCCAGGGCCAGGCCGCCGATCACCGCCAGGCTGATGATGGCAGCAATACTTACGGCAAATGGAATTTTATCCAGGGATATCCCTTTGAAAGCGCCCATATAAACGAAAAACTCACCGGCAAACCCGTTAAAAGGCGGCAGGCCGCAGATAGCCAGAGAGCCGATGATAAAGGCAAATCCCGTTATTTTCATGGACTTGAGCAGCCCGCCCAGGGAATCCATGGACCGGGTGCCGGTCTGGTGCACCACCATGCCCGCTCCCATGAACAGCAACGATTTAAACATGGCATGGTTCAACACATGAAAAATGGCCCCTGAAAACCCCATCACCGCCATGAGGGGATTGCGCGAGGACACCCCGATCATGCCGATGCCCATTCCGATAAGGATGATGCCGATATTTTCCACACTGCTGTAGGCCAAAAGCCGTTTGATATCGGTCTGTCCCAAGGCATACACCACCCCGAGAATCCCGGACACCACCCCGGCTGCCACCACCAGGTACCCGAACCCCGGAGCCGGCATTTCCAGCAGGGAATAGATGCGCAAAATCCCGTAAATACCGGTCTTGATCATCACCCCGGACATCACTGCGGAAATATGACTGGGCGCAGCCGGATGGGCATGGGGCAGCCACACATGAAAGGGAAACACCCCGGCCTTGGAACCGAACCCGATAAAAAACAAAACAAAGGCAAGGGTTTTGGCAGCCGCCGGAAGGGTGTGCACATCGGCAAACCCAAAACTGCCGGTATATGTATAAAACACCCCGAACCCGGCAAAAAGAAACATCGCCCCCACATGGGAAAACACAAAATACAGATACCCGGCCTTCCGGTTTTCCGTTTCCTGATAGTTGTGAATCACCAGGAAAAAAGAGGACAATGACATGATTTCCCAGGACAGCATGAATGTGATCATGTTGGCGGCAGTCACCACCATGGCCATGGACACCACCAGCAAGGAAAAGAAAAACCCGGTCACCGCGGTTTTCACCGAACTGCCGGAATCATCCATATAATGAAAACTGTACACAGCGGCCAGCAGGCATACCAGAAAAATCACCGCCAGGAAAAACGCGGACAGCCCATCCATTTCAAAAGCCAGAAAAAACAGGTTCAGGTATTGGAAAGCAGCGGAATGGGTGACAGACGCGGTCAGTTTGATCACCGCATCCACCAGGCCCCACGCACATCCAGCACTGATAAGGATGGCGGCGGCTGCCCTTGAAAACACATGTTGGCGGGCAAACACAAGGGATACCACCCCGCCGGCCAGGATCAGACTGATGGCTGCAAAAAAATGACTCATCGGTTTTCACATCCCCCTTTTCAAAAATTTTTCCAGAATTAAGATCCGCTTTTCATATGGGAAAGAACCGGTCTTGTCAAGAGGGGGCAAAAATTTTGTTTCATTATGAAACGAATCAATGCCGGTACACCACCGGCCGGTCATCGGTACCGATGTCAATGGCCACGGTATCTCCGGTCTTGAACCCCAGCCGCTTGAACTCTTTGACCACGGCATCATGGCGCTCGGCCTGCCAGAAGGCTGACCACAGCGGGTTTCTCACCGTATCGATGCCATAGGCATCATGGCTGCACAGGTTGACCCGGAACTTGTCCTTGGCAATCAGGGTGTCAGCCTCACCCAGGAATATATCGATTGTGTAGAGGTTGTTGTGAAGGGCTTTGGACAGTTTTTTCTGCTGATCCGGAAAATCATCCAGGTAATGGTTGGCAATCTGGTACAGTTCACCGGTATCATGGATGGAAAATCCCAGCACCGCAAACCGCTGATGCATAAGGGCAAACGCCTCCAGTTCCGCCTCATATTCCGCCACACAGTCAACGATCTCTTCCATGGCAGATTCAGGAGCAGACCCTGCCTGGATCAGATCTTCACAGCGGGTGATAAGATCTATGTAAAACGCCTTGTTGTCCATCACATACACCGGCCGCTCCCGGTAGTTGCGCTGCTTGCGGATACGCCGGACCCCGTCCAGGCGGATGGACCGCTCACTCTGCTTTTCCTCCAGGGTTTCAATGCGGGAGATATCCTTGGCTTGGACCACATGGATGTCCCCTTCGGTTGAAATGATATACTCGATTTCACATTTGAACCCCAGTCTCTTCTGTATGGCCCGGGACAGCTGAAACAGCCCCCGGTCATGGGGCACCCGGGTGATGTGGGGTTCGGTCTGCACCTTCTGGTTTCTGTTTCTGCAGTACCCGAATTCCCAGTGGTTCTGGATCATTTTTGCCATGACTGAAGACCCGTTGATAAAGGGCATCACAATCAACCCCATCTGCTCCAGATCGATGGGCGGGGCATTATTGAAAATCTGCTGGCGCCTTATGGACAGCTGCTTGGCGGTCTTTGCCAGCTTGATGATCCGGTTTCTGGCATAGATGATGCCGCCGATGTCTGCATAGGTTTCCAGAGAATCAAAAGTGCCGCCCTTGTACACGGATTCCAGAGGATGGGCGCTTCGGGCGATCACCTTAAAGCTTTCCCGGTGCACATCCAGAAACGCGGTCAATTGCGCAAAATCTTTGTCTGCAAATTTTTGGGCCGACACATACACAAAATCGGGCACAGTGAATCCGTTGGCCCGCAGTTTTTCCAGCAGCTTTGCCTTTTCAGGCACCTTGTTTTCCATGTTTCGCCTTGACTTTTGGCCGTAAGTTCTTTAATTAATTTTCACCCGAAAGACAAAGGGAGAAGCAACCATGGGATAGGTAACATATGTCAAAATGGAATGCAATACCCGGCTGCGGCCGGTGTACCCGCAGGAAAGATTCCTGACATGGGACCAAGAATTCTGCTGGTGGATGATGAACAGGAATTTGTCCAGACCTTGGCTGAGCGCCTCCAGATGCGGGACATGGATACTGATGCGGTCTTTGACGGACCCGCTGCGCTGGCACAGGTGCAGTCCCATCCCCCCCAGATCCTGATCATCGACCTGAAAATGCCGGGAATGGACGGCATTCAGGTACTCAAACAGGTGAAACAGACCCATCCCGGGATCCAGGTCATTATCCTCACCGGCCACGGGTCGGAACAGGACAAAATTCAGTGCATGCATCTGGGGGCATTTGCGTATTTCCAGAAACCTGTGGATATTGACCAATTGATCTTCGCCATCAGACAGGGATATGAAACGATCCTGTCAAATGATCGAAAAACGGCAACATGTGACAGACACCCTGAGACAGGTTCCCGGCAGCCATGATTTCTCTGCACCGGCTCAAACCCGCTTTCTGGGATCTTCCAGACACTGCCGGCAGCCACAGCGGGCTGAATCTCAAACGCAAATGGAAGCTGATCGTGCTGGTCACTGCCATACTTTCCCTGTCTCCCCTGGTGATCATGACCCTGGTGGATTTCAACCTGACCCGGCGGACCATTGAAACCGAAACCAACACCGGCATGCTCACCAGCCTCAACACCATTGCCGCAGTGATGTCCGCTTCCCTGGCGGAAAAACCCCCGGGGACCGGTGCCAAAACCCTTTGGGACACCGCCTTTCCCCATTTGAACACCGGCAGGAACAATGATCTGTTTCTCATGGACAATACCGGCCGGCTGCTGACCCCTTCGTTTTATTACGACGCTTTTGGCAGCCGGACCATCCTGGATCCCGGTCTTTTCACCGGACCGGACGGCATCGTGCATATCCAGGCTTCGGACGGCACCCCGCTGCTGGCCGGATATGCCAGGATCACCGGCACCCCGCTGACGCTGGTACAGCTGCGCCAGGCAGACTGGCTCAGGGATCTCTGGCTCAAGCCCCGGCTCAAACTGCTCTGGTTTCTGTGCGCCAGCATCGGGTTGATCCTGCTGTCCATCATGGGCATGGCCACCTTTCTGGTGGGCCGCATCCATACATCGGAACGCCAACGCATCGAGGCCCTGCACCACGAAGAGCATGCCAACCGCCTGGCATCCATCGGCCGCCTGGCTTCCGGCGTGGCCCATGAGATCAATAACCCCCTGGATATCATCAACCAGAAAACCGGGTTGATCATTGACCTGCTGACCCTGGGAAACCAGGCCCGGCCGGACCAGCGGCTGCTGCCCCTTGCCGAAGATGTGCTGGAAGCGGTGAAACGCTGCGGCACCATTACCCGGCAGCTGCTGGATTTTGCCAGGCATATGGAACCCTGTGTGGAGCCGGTGGATATGGAAGAGGTGATCTCCCAGGTGCTGGCCCTGCTGGAAACAGATGCAAGTCAAAGGAATATCACCATCCAGGTGCCGCCGGTCCCGGAAATCCCGGGATTTGCATGTGACCGCAGCAGTTTGGTCCAGATTTTTCTGAACCTGGCGGAAAATGCCATCACTGCCATAGGAAAAAATGGCACCCTTACCATCGGGGTCTTCCATGAAAAAAACGGTCTTGTTACAATCACGGTGTCTGACACCGGCAAAGGAATATCCCCGGAAGATCTGCCCAAAATTTTCGAGCCCTTTTACACCTCCAGAACCGACCGGTGGGGTGCCGGGCTTGGCCTGGCCATCACCTACGGCCTGATCCGTGAGATGGGCGGTGATATCAGGGTGAAAAGCGCTGTGGGCAAAGGCACCCGCTTTACACTGACCCTGCCGGTGAAAGCGCCCAGGCCGGCCGCACCGGACGGGACCCTGCATCTGCCCGGATCAGAAATGACGGTGCCCGCAAAACCTGTGGACGATGACACCAGGGGAGATCTGTATGCCAAACTATGATCTGTCCCCTGACAGGGACGGGGTGACATTTTTCGGCACCCTGTCCGCCGCTGTCACCCATGACATGAAAAACTTTCTGGCCATTATCAATGAAAACGCCGGACTGCTGGGGGACCTGGCTGTAAAAGCCCGGAACGGGCAATTTCCCATAGATCCCCAAAAGACAGCACTGATCAGTGAAAAGATCAGAAAACAGGTGAACCGGGCAGATGAAATGATAAAACAGTTCAACCGGTTTTCCCACAGCATGGACCATGCACAGGAAAGTGTGGACCTGGAAGAGATGGTGCACCTTGTGGCAGGGCTGACAGAACGGATCATCCGTCACCACGAAGTCTTCCTGACCGTGACGTCTGCGCCCATTCCCTGCCGCATCCAGGCCCATCGGTTTGATTTGCTGCACCTGATATTCCGGGCGGTTGAAACAACCTGTGAGATTCTGGACAAGACACCTGAAGACACCCGAAAACAGGTGACGGTCCGTTTTGGCAGCGACCCTTTGGTGCCTGAAATCTGTTTTATTCCGGATACCGGCACAGCCTCCGGCTGGGACACCCTGTTTGACACATCAAAAGACCGGGCCCTGCTGGACCGTGTGAACATGCATGTGAAAAAAGCCGATACCGGCAGCGGGTTCTGCCTGTGCAAAACCTGTAAAACACAATAATGATTTGCCGGATCTGAAAACGGCAACGAGATATATAAAAACATTAAGGAGAAAATCATGTCTGAAAAAGTATTGCTGGTGGATGATGAAAAGGATTTTTTAGATATCATGTCCGAACGGATGCAGGATAGGGGCATGACAGTGAAAACCGCTGATTCGGCGGACAAAGCCCTGGCCATGCTGGAAAATGAAAGCTTTGATGCCATTGTCATGGATTTCAAGATGCCGGGCATGGACGGGATCCAGGCTTTGAAAAACATCAAGAACCAAAAACCGGAACTGCAGATTATTCTGCTCACCGGGTATGCCACGGTGGAAAAAACCGTCGAGGCCATGAAAATCGGTGCCACGGATCTGCTGGAAAAACCTGCCGACCTGGAGGCCCTGGCCGCTAAAATCAAACAAGCCAAAACAGAAAAAATGCTGCTGGTGGAAAAACAGACCGAAGAAAAAATCAAGGATATCCTTCAACGGATCGGCGGATAATCCGGCATGGTTTCATCCAGGCCACCCGCATGCTGTACTCTCAGGTTTCCGGCATTGTCTTGTAATTTCATCCGACAATGCTTGACAAGAACCCTGTATCTGCCTTATTAAAACACAATTTATGGACTGTAAGGCGAGGAACAACGCCTTGTGAAGATGATAGCATATGCAAAAAAAATATTAATTTAAAAAAAATGTAGGAGTGACATGAATACAAAAGCGACAGCCTCATCCGGAATTCAGATAGACTGGAAGCGGATCATGTTTCT
>JAABTU010000354.1 GCA_011389715.1 Desulfotignum sp. | reverse complement strand
AATCTTTCCCCATTGCCGGGTGGATTTGATGGCCGTAGCCAGAATGTCTCCCCCCACAGTATCAATAACACCGGCCCACTGCGCTTTAAGTATGGGGGCTTTGTTGTTTTCCACAAAAGCCCGGCGGTTGATAATTTCTGATGCTCCCAGTTGACTGAGAAAATCTGTTTCTGGTTTGCCTGACACTGCTGCCACCGTATATCCGAGTTTTGCCAGAATGGCCACAGCCAGGGATCCCACCCCGCCTGTAGCACCGGTGACCAACACCGGCCCGGCATTGGTGGGAATATCTGCTATTTTTTCAACAGACATGGCCGCAGTGAATCCGGCGGTTCCCAGGATCATGCTCTCTTCCAGGGTGAGGCCGTCGGGCAGGGGCACCACCCAGTCTGCGGGCACCCGGATATACTGGCCGAATCCCCCGGCCGTGTTCATGCCCAGGTCATAGGAGGTGACAATGACAGGATCACCCTTGGCAATATCAGGGGTATTGCTTTTTTCAACAACGCCCGCGGCATCAATGCCCGGGGTGTGGGGATAGTTCCGGGTGACCCCTTTGTTACCCGAGGCTGACAGGGCATCCTTGAAGTTGAGAGAGGAATACCGCACCCGGATCAATACATCCCCTTCAGGCAGGTCCTGGATACGGGCGTGTTTTACACTGCCCCTGTATTGGCGGTCAGCGGTTTCTTCCACGATAAATGCATCAAACGCCTGATCTGTCATGACAGCCTCCTTTGGTTTTATCTGCATCTTTCTTGTAAAACTAATACCGATCTGATAATGGATCAAGTCTTAAATATTTCCGGCAATTGTTTTTGCCTTACTTTTTTTCCATATAATGGTATGAAAGGCCATGAAAAAAAACGCTTTTGATACACCCCGGGTGGCCCTGATATCCTTTTCACACTTTGTCCATGATGCATACACCAGTTTTCTGCCCCCGCTGTTGCCCCTGATTATTGAAAAACTGTCTTTGAGCCTGAGCCAGGCAGGCCTGCTTTCCTTTGTGATGCAGGTGCCTGCGGTTTTCAATCCATTCATCGGCCTGTTCGCCGACAACAAAGGTGTGGCCAGGTGGCTGGTGATCCTGGCACCCACATTGACAGCCCTGCCCATGAGCCTGATCGTCATGGCCCCGTCCTATTTGTTTTTGCTGGTTTTATTGTTTTTCTGCGGTATTTCCGTGGCCTTGTACCATGTGCCCACCCCGGTGCTGGTGGCCGGGTATTCCGGACCCTGGAAAGGCCGGGGCATGAGCCTGTTCATGTCCGGCGGGGAACTGGCCCGGACCCTGGGACCGATTTTTGCCGTGGCAGCCCTGTCCTGGCTGGGGCCGGACCATTTTTATCTGGTTCTGGTATTGGCGGTCTGTACTTCTGTGCTGCTGTGGCTTACCCTTGAACCCCAGCAGGAAAAAATCGGATTTGCCCGCTCCAGCTCCCTGAAACAGGCCTATACGGAAATCCGCCACGTGCTGGTGCCCCTCTCCGGCATATTGGCTGCCAGGGCATGTATGCATGCATCCATGGGCATATTTCTGGGGGTTTTTGTTGAGCAGCAGACCGGCAGCCTGTGGTATGGCGGGGCTGCCCTGGCCCTGTATGAAGCATTCGGTGTGGCAGGGGTATTGTCAGCCGGCACCCTTTCCGACTGGATGGGCCGCAGAAAGGTGCTGTTCTGGGCCCTGGTTACGGCTCCTGTGGCCCTGCTGCTCTTTGTATATACCCCCGGGGTGTATAAAATCCCCATGATGCTGGTGGTGGGGTTTTCCGTGTTATCCACCACCCCGGTGATGCTGGCCATTGTTCAGGAAAATGCCCAAAAATATCCCTCTGCTGCCAACGGCCTGTTCATGATGGTCTCTTTTTTTGTGCGGTCCCTTGCCGTTGTGGTAGTGGGCGGCATCGGGGATGTGGCCGGCATGGAGAACATGTTTGCCGCAAGTGCCCTGGCCGGCTTTTTCGCCCTCCCTTTTTTGATAAAACTGACCCGATAGATCCAACATCGATAATCCATAAAAAATGACCAATAATGCAGGAGAAAACAATGCTTAAAACAAATGAAGACCTTGTGGTGGAAATGTTCATGGAGTGCAAACCCGGACCTCCCAGGGTGGGACCGGGCTGGAAAGTAGACCACAACGGCGTGCCGTTTCTTTTGCCGGGAATCGGGGGAATCACGTTGAATGTGGGGGTGGGAGATCCGGCATTCGGTCTGGCCGGGGACCATATCGAGCCCGGGGTTTCCTGCACAGCCAATGCAGAGAAGCCCAATGAATTTCCCAACAACTCGCTGCAGTTTCTGGCCTGTGCGGGCAATGAGGCAAAGATCCTTTCCGGGGATGCCAAAGGGAAAACCGGTGTGGTCATTGGCCACCACGGCGGATCGGAACACATCATTGTGGAGTTTGCCAGAAAGGTAAAAGAGCAGATGGGGTATGACGACAGAATCCGGATCAGGGTGCGGGGCCAGGGACTTACGCTCACAGATTATCCTGATATCCGGCTGTTCAATCTGTGCCCGGATCTGCTGCATAAAATGCAGATCCAGCCCGACGGCAAGGGCAAACTGACTGTACCGGTCACCACCCTGGTACCGGCATCCTGCATGGGATCAGGCGTTGGCCGGCCCCATGTGGGGGCAGGGGATTATGATGTCATGACATCTGATCCGGACACGGTCCGGGAGTATCACCTGGACCGCATACGGTTCGGCGATTTCGTTGCTCTGATGGACCATGACAACTCCTATGGCAGGGCTTACAGAAAAGGGGCGGTGAGCATCGGAATCGTTGTGCATTCCGATTGCCGCCTGGCAGGACACGGACCGGGCATCACCACCCTCATGACCTGTCCTGACGGCCTGATTGTGCCCGAACAGGACCCTAAGGCAAATATAGCAGACCTGCTGGGGATAGGGACCGTTTGCAAAACAGGCAATTAATGGTATAAAAGATTCATGATACATCAACCTTTGCCAGGGATACCGGTGTGAACAGAAAAAGCATTCTGCAGAAAGGCCAGGGCAGGACCAGAAAACTTGCAAAGCTTG
>JAABTU010000353.1 GCA_011389715.1 Desulfotignum sp. | reverse complement strand
CACCACGGTCAGATCGATATCGTTTTCTTTGGCAAAGGCTGCCAGGGCCTGGATATCTTCGGCATCGACAGGGACCGGTTCAGCCAGGTCCCGGGTGCCGGCATTGCCGGGGGCGCAGTAAATTTTTTCAACCACGGGGCTCTGGCTGATTTTCCATACCAGGGTGTGTTCGCGGCCGCCGCCGCCTATGACAAGTATTCTCATTGGCTTCTCCTTTTGGTTTTATTTTTGTGTTCTTCCATGGCCAGTTGAATCAGTTCGTCCAGAAGTCGGGAAAACGAATATCCGGCCGCTGCCGCTGACTGCGGATACAGGCTGGTGGCGGTCATGCCGGGAATGGTGTTGGTTTCCAGAACAAAGATATCGCTGCCGGCAAGGATCATGTCGGTGCGGGAATAGCCTTTGAGAAAAAGGGCCTGATGCGATCGGACCGCCAGTTCCTGGACCCGGCGGGTGAGATCGTCATCAATGCGGGCCGGGCAGATCTCTTCGGTTTCACCGGCCACATACTTGGCATTGAAATCAAAATAGTCGTGTCCCTGGCCGGGAATGATTTCAATGACCGGCAGGGCTGTCGGATCATCATTGCCCAGGACCCCGCAGGTCAGCTCCAGGCCGTTGACATAGGCTTCGACAATCAGGGTGTCATCATGGGCAAATCCTTCCTGAATGGCGGGTTCCATGTCTGCTTCTTTTTTGACGATGGTCATGCCCACGCTGGATCCGGCACAGGCGGGCTTCACCACCAGGGGCAGGGTTAGGTTTCGGATCAGCAGGGGGATGTCCACGGTATCGGTGGCGGTCAGAAAGCAAAAATCCGGGGTGGGGACCTCCGCCTTCTGATACAGGCGTTTGGACAGCAGTTTGTTCATGGCCACGGCCGATCCTAAAACCCCGGCCCCCTGGTAGGGGATGTCCAGCAGATCCAGCAGGCCCTGGACCGTGCCGTCCTCTCCGAACGGGCCGTGAAGGATGATCAGGGCCGCATCGATCCCGGACGCGTCCATGACCAGCTGTGGGAGATCGGTTTTGGGATCATAGCGCAGAATGTCGTATTTTTGTTTGTCAAGGGCCTCAAATACCTGGTTGCCGCTGTTCAGCGAAACCGATCGTTCCGAAGAGATGCCGCCGGCCAGCAGGGCGAGTCTGATTTTTTTCATACGCGTTTCCTTTATCCCTGGATAATGGATTGTCTTGCTTGATCGAATTCCTCTTTGGTGATCAGGTCTTTTTCGTACAATGCATTCAACTGATTCATTTTCCGTTCCGCTCTGTCCGCCTCCGATTCAATCAGACGGGTATCCGGAGGCAGTTTGTCCGGCTCGGGAGATGTCAGCATCCGGCGGGTATCTTCTCCATTGGACTGGACTTTGAAGGAGGCCAATCCGCCCATGAAGCTGACTTCCACATTTCGATTCTTCATCTGCTCATTGGACAGGATATCCTGGATCCGCCCGGTGTTTTTGCGCATCTGCCGGAACACCAGCCATACGAGAAGGCCCACCAGCAGACCGGCACCCGCCATGATCCAGGGCAGATACTCAAAAAATCCCTTGATCAGGACCACGAAAACGGCAATGCCTGCCAGAAGCACCACATGGAACAGCAAAATGAAATAGGCGATGAATAAATTCTTGAACACGCCTTCTTTGTCGGTTTTTGTTAATTTCATGATAATTTTCTGATGATATTTTCCTGGTATTTGTCTGTTATCAAAGGCGATATACCGCCCCGGAGAAAATCGAGCCTGGTTAACAAATAATGGAGCTTTTTTGTGATCTCCCGGTGCTGAGCCGATGCGGTATCGGTGGCTTCAAGCAGCAGTTCCGTCTGGTTGATTTTTTTCTTCAGTTCAATTTCAGGGGGCAGATACCCTGCGTTTTTCAATATTTTATATGCCAGGCGGCAATCATCCGGTGCCGGATGGGCCGGTTCCAGAACAAAGGGTTTGCCCGTGCCCTCCAGATCGTCAAATGCCCCTTTTTCCTGGGCTTGTTTGATTCTTTCTTCTACAAGTTTTTCAAATCCGGGAATCATCCGGGTCAGATCCTTTATATCATAGTCATAATGATTGTTTTTAATCGCTCAGGGATATCCAAGATAGTGGTTTGGTAAAGAATTATGATTTTATTAAACCAGTCCGGGTTTTGCAAGCTATTTTCTTGACAGTGTTCAGGCAATACTGTATCAAATACCATTTGATTGACCGCCTTTGCCGGCATAATTTCATAATTATTCAAAGATATCGAAAATTACAATGACGCAGAAAAAGACCCTTACAAACATCAGAAATATCGGAATCATGGCCCACATCGATGCGGGCAAGACCACGGTAACCGAACGGATCCTGTATTATACCGGAAAATCCCACAAGATCGGTGAGGTGCATGATGGAGAAGCGACCATGGACTGGATGCAGGATGAACAGGAACGGGGGATCACCATCTCATCGGCTGTGACCACCTGCCAGTGGCAGCAGTCCACTATCCAGATCATCGATACCCCGGGGCATGTGGATTTTACCGTGGAAGTGGAGCGGGCCCTGCGGGTGCTCGATGGTGCCATCGGTGTGTTCTGCGCGGTGGGTGGTGTGGAGCCCCAGTCTGAAACCGTGTGGCGCCAGGCAGACCGGTACCGGGTCCCCAGAATGGCGTTCATCAACAAAATGGACCGCACGGGCGCGGATTTTTTCGGGGCGGTGTCATCCATTCAGGAAAAACTGGGTGCCAATCCGATTCTGCTTCAGGTTCCCATGGGTGCGGAAGATCATTTTGACGGGGTGATCGACCTGATCGACATGAAGCAGATCCGATGGGATGGTGAAAACCTGGGCGCTACGTACGTGGTGGAAGAGATCCCGTCAAAATATGCGGATCAGGCCCTGGAATACAGAGACAAACTGTTGGAATCGGTCTCTGAACAAGATGATGCCATCATGGAAAAATACCTGGGAGAAGAAAAGATTTCCAGAGCCGATCTGATCGCTGCTGTCCGAAAAGCCACCATCAACCGGAAACTGGTGCCGGTGCTGTGTGGCAGTGCCCTGAAAAACAAAGGTATCC
>JAABTU010000352.1 GCA_011389715.1 Desulfotignum sp. | reverse complement strand
CCACCAAGCCATGCTGGACTTGATCGAGAAAGAAAAACCTTACAATCTGGAATTTGATATCATCACAAAAGACACCGGTACAAGAAAAACCGTTGTTTCCATCGGAGAACTGGAAAAAGATGCTTCAGGAAATCCCGTGAAAATTTCCGGCGTTTTCCAGGATATCACCCACCGAAAAAAAATAGAAAATGCTCTTGAAAGTGAGCGACGATTTCTGGTCGCCGTGTTTGACAATATTGAAGAAGCCATTGTTATTTGTGATGAAAACGGCGCAATTGCCCGCTTCAATGAAGCTGCACGAAAGCTGCATGGTCTGCCTGAGCAGCCCATTATGCCAGACCGGTGGGCTGAATATTACAGTCTGTTCAAAACCGACGGCATAACACCGCTGCCGGTAGAAGAGATTCCCCTGTATCGTGCTCTGAAAGGAGAGCACGTCCGGAATGCCGAATTAGTAATAGTGGCCCTGAACAGCTCTCCCCGTTTTATGGTGTGCAATGGACAGGCACTGTCTGACCATACCGGCAAGACAATCGGGGCGGTTGTGGCCATGCACGACGATACCCAGCGCAGAATGGCGGAAAATGAACGGGAAAATCTCCAGAGCCAGCTTCATCAGGCTCAGAAGATGGAGGCAGTAGGCCGCTTGGCCGGCGGTGTGGCCCATGACTTCAACAACATGCTGGGAGTGATTCTTGGACACACAGAACTGGCATTCCTGCAGGCAGATGAAAATCACGATCTGTATTCCGACCTGAAAGAAATTCAAACCGCAGCAAAACGGTCGGCGGACATCACAAAGCAGCTGCTGGCCTTTGCCAGAAAAGAGATTATTTCACCCAAACAGCTGGATCTAAATGATACCGTGGAGAGCATGTTGAATATGCTACGCCGGCTGATCGGAGAAAATATTGATCTGGTCTGGCAGCCATCAGCGCATCTGTGGCCAGTTAAAATGGACCCTTCCCAGATTAACCAGATCCTTGCCAATCTGTGCATCAATGCCAGGGATGCTATTTCCGGGGTGGGCAAACTCACCATTGAAACTGGAAAAAAATCATTTGATAATGAATACTGCAGACTGCATTCCGGTTTCATTCCCGGAAATTTTGTCCTGCTGGCAGTCAGTGACAACGGCTCCGGCATGGATAGGGAAACCCTGGACAATCTGTTCGAACCATTTTTCACCACCAAGGAGGTGGGCAAAGGCACCGGCCTGGGGCTTGCCACCGTCTATGGCATTGTCAAACAGAACAACGGATTTATCAATGTGTACAGCGAACCCGGACAGGGATCCTCCTTCAAAATCTACCTGCCCCGGATAGCTGAAGAAGACGTTGACAAGACAGTACCTGAGAAAAAAGCGGTCACAACGGGGACTGAAACCATCCTGCTGGTGGAGGATGAATCCTCTATTCTCAAGATGACCCGCATGATGCTGGAAAAAAAAGGGTATAACGTACTGTCCGCAGCCATACCCTCAGAGGCCGTGGAAAAGGCAAAAAATCATTCCGGCACCATTGATCTGCTTATGACCGATGTGGTCATGCCGGAGATGAACGGCCGTGATCTTGCCGGACAAATCACGGCGCTTTACCCCGGCATCCGACTTTTGTTCATGTCTGGTTATACTGCCAACGTCATTGCGCATCAAGGGGTTCTGGATGACGGGGTGGCATTTATCCAGAAGCCTTTTTCAATGACGGATCTGACCGTTAAGGTTCGGAAGGTTTTGGACAAAGAATCAGATGGAACTCAACAATAATTCCGCCTGCATGAGTTTTTGGGGCTGAAAAAATTTTTGATAGCCAATGGTATTCAAAACCCGTTATGGTCGAGTTGTCCTGGGCTAAGGCCTGCAATATCTTGAATTGTGGGCCAGGTCTATTGATAAAAAACTGCTATTATGCGTAATAGGAAAGCACCTTGAAAAAACTATTCCTACTGATCAGTGTATTTATCTTTAATGGTTGCTTGGGTATGCCAGAGTCTGTCCAGCCGGTTACCGGATTTGAGCTGGAGAGATATCTTGGCAAATGGTATGAAATAGCACGATTAGATCATTCATTTGAAAAAGGTTTGAGCCAGGTGACTGCCGAATACAGACTGAGAGAGGACGGGGGTGTTTTGGTTCTTAACCGTGGCTTTTCTGAATCTGAAAATAAATGGAAAGAGGCTGAGGGTAAGGCCTATTTTGTGAAAAGTGATTCAGAGGGCTATCTTAAAGTTTCATTCTTTGGTCCGTTTTATGGATCCTATATAGTTTTCGAGTTGGATCATGAAAGCTATCAATATGCTTTTGTCTCCGGCCCAAGTACAAAATACCTGTGGTTGTTGTCCCGGACACCTTCAGTGGGGATAGAAGTTATTGAAAAATTCATTGAAATGTCCAAGTCGCTTGGTTTTGATACAGATGGCTTGATTTTTGTGCAACACAGATAGCAGATAACTGTCTTGTGGTGGGGGTGCTACCATTTTATACGGCTATTTAACAAGCCCAGGCATGATGATTTTACGTCCATAATATAAAAACAGCTTCTTCTGGTACTGTTCAGAAAGAAATATCACAAGGCCCCTGGATTTCTAAGGACGCAAATGACCCTGCTTGAAAAAATCCATGACATTAGATATCCACAAACTGAACCATTTCATCATCCGGGTTGCACGTATCCACATGGGGCATAAGGAATTATCCAGCTCATTGATGGAATACCGGAAAGCAGGCTTGGCGTTAATAGAACAGGGTGTGTCCGATACCTTATGTTTTTTGGATCCAGATTTGATTTCCTGGGAAACTTTGGATCAGGTGGAGGTATTCTTTCAGCACCTGGATAGGCACATCACCGATGACATTGGCTTCAGTAATTATGAAACAGACATTGCTTCGGATCGGGCTGTGGATCTGCCGGCCGGAATTCTTGATTTCCTGGATGATTTCCTGTTGGTCGCTGACGTCCAGGCATACCGGTTTGAGGGGTCTGCTGCATGGATAACCCCCCACGCAATTTATAATAACAGCCAAGATCACCGGGACGTTGAGAATAAGGCCCATCCGTTTTAATCT
>JAABTU010000351.1 GCA_011389715.1 Desulfotignum sp. | reverse complement strand
GATGTCTCCCTGGGAAAAATCCTGGTTCAGCTGTGCCTTGAACTGCCGGTCGAAGCTGATGAAATCTTTTTTAAATCCAGTGGTATCCACATTGGCCAGGTTGTTGGAAACCGCCTCCAGTTTTCTTTCCTGCCGCAGTCCCCCCTGTACCGGTCTGGTCATTTCAAGAATCATGGTCCCTGGTATCTCCTCATAATAGTTAGCTGTTAGCTGTTAGCTGTTAGCTTTTAGCTGAGTACTGATGGCTTTCATATAACCCCCATGCCCTGGCGGGCACAACCAAAAACAAAAGTATGAGCAGGCAGATATTAACGTAACACGTAACACTTAAAACTTAACACTTTCATATAAAAGAACAATGAAGTGGGTTAACCAGCCCTCTGCCTGAAACACATCCCGGCAAATTTACCCGGGCCCCCTCAAGGCTCTGACGGTCCGTTCACAGGACACCTCCAGGGGCTTTCCATAGAAGCGTACGCTGCTGTAGCAAATCTGCAGTAAAAACCTGTTCTGATTAAGGATAAAGCAATTTGAATGCCATGATTTTCACCGGCAACGGAAAGGGCCGTCAGCGTTGTGCTTTCAGGGATCTTTGTAAAAAAACCTGTCCCGGATCCCGCGATACGTCAAAAAACCAACAGGCAGAATCTGTAAAAATTGACACGACCCAGAAATTTTTTCCCGGTTTCCCCAAGCCTCCCGGGGTGGCCTGTGACCGGACCGTCAGAGCCGGAGGGGCCGGCCCTTTATACCGGAACAGCTATCCAGCCGGCTGGCCACCCTTTGCCCTGAGCAGACATCGCTGGGAAAAGCCCTGAGGATCTCGGCCGGGCACAGGCCACCCCGGGAGGCGGTGTTCCGAAGATTCCCCAATAAAAAAGGGTTGCTTACGAACGTCCGCCGGTGCCGGGGCCTTTTTTCTGGTTCATGCCGTACACAAAGGCCAGCAGCTCCGCCACAGCCACATAGATTTGTTCAGGAATTTGCTGGTTGATCTCCAGGGTGGAGAGCACTTCCATGAGATCAGGATCATTTTTGACGGGAATACCGTGTTTTTCAGCCAGTTCAATAATTTTCAGGGCGACCTGTCCCTGGCCCTTGGCCGTGACCCTGGGGGCGGTGTCAGATTCCTTGTCATAGGTGAGGACTACGGCTTTTTTTACCGGGTCTTTTGCCATGGGATCAGATCACAATATGCAGGACCTGGTCATCGTTGCCCGAGAACAGGGTCTCCATCAGACAATTGGGGGCAATATCTGCCGGTGCCGCCACCTGGCAGTCCATTTTCAAAAGCTGAAAATCGATGTCAGCCATCTGTTTTTTCAAAACCGGTATCATGGATGCCACAAAGGCCCGGGTCTCTTCATTTTCCAAGAGGAACCTGCCGGTAATTGCCTTGTCCAGAATGGAAACATCAGCCCGCACCGGTCCCAGACGGCTCATGTCCAGAAGCAAAGATACCCGGACCATCTTTTTTTCCGGGCCGCTGTCTTTGTCTTCTCCCACATCCACCAGCAGCTGTCCCAGGGTGAACCCGGCATCTGCCAGCACAGGAAAGGGCAGAATGTACCGCCCGGAGTCTGCACTCTGGTTGTTCAGCAGCTGCAGGTTCTCAAGGGTCTGCAGCAGACCGGCTGCACCACTGGATTTTGCTTCTGTCCCGATGCCCGGAGACAGGGCCTGTTTCAAAACCGCCCCTTTGAAATCTTCAGCCATCACGCTATCCAGCAGTTTTGCCACCTGGTGTTCAGACGGCAGCTGTCCCTGCTGCCCCTGCTTGCCCTGCACCTGTTGGCCCGTCAATTGTCTGTCCGCCCCCCGGGTTGCGGATGCCGGGTCCTGCTGCTGCAGCACAGCTGCCAGTTTTTTTTCCAGCAGCAGCCCCCCCTTGTCCATGAGCCGGGGCAAAAAAGCGTCATCCCGCCGGCTGGATTGTAACGCCATTCTTTCCAGTATGTCAGAAAGCTGGGTCTGGTCTGTGCGAAATAATGTGGAAAGGGTCTCCGGCCGGGAAAAAAACTGCAGCAGCAGGTCCGGTTTCACTGCCTTGCCGGACAAAGACGGCCCGGTAAGCCTGAGTACATACCCGCCCTTCTGGGCCTGCACCTTGAGAAGGATCTCTTCACCGGCATGCAGGGGCACACGGGTTTTTACACTGATTTTCTGCCCGTTGATGAGCAGCCGGGCTTGATCCGGGGGGAGCACCTGCAGCACTTTGGCCTGAACAGTCCGGTTGTTTTCACGTCCCAAAAAAGCTGCTGCCTGTCCTTTTTCACTGACAACGGTCATCTTTGAACTTGCAATCTGCACTGCGGAGATGGTCATGCCTGCTCCATTGCAATGAACTTTTCTTTCAGGTCAATGACCAGCTGGACCTCCCCTTTGGGAAGTGAAAGTTTCTGGGCAATGGTGTCTACATCCATTTTCTGAAAATACAGGTCGATGATCTGGTTCTGCTGGTCCACCAAGGTGGTGCCGCCGGACGGCATGGGGCTGGAAAAGGGCCGTGCAGGCGGATCTTCCTGGAATGTTTTCTGCTGGTCTTCCATTTTTTTATGAAGGGCATCCGCCCTGGATAATAAGAGGTTGATATTGATAATCCGCGAATCCAGGGCATCATTGAGATTTTTGATCAATCCGCGTTTTTCCCGGATCTGGCTGTCAAAACTTGCGGCAGCATTTTTTGCTTCATTTACCAGGGGGGTGAGCATCTCGATGATATCTTTTGCTGATCTGCCGGCTTTTTCATCATCCAGATTTTCCACTGCTTGTCCAGCCTGGTATGATGCTGCAGACGGGTCATGGCCGCCGGAGATTACGCTGTCTTTAAAACGGCTGCTGATGCGCTTAAGAATCAGCCCCAGGGCGATAAACATGAAAACATTGACAATGCACAGGGCAGCCGCCAGAAATTCCAGGGAAAATAATTGCGTCATACGGTTGTATCCAAAATCCGCCCCGGCGCATCCGGATCCAGGTCCATATCCTGCTGCAATCCCCGGGCACGCCGGACTGCCTTTGCCCGATCTGGCTCCCGACGCCGATCATCCTGCTGCTTTTGCCTTTCTTCT
>JAABTU010000350.1 GCA_011389715.1 Desulfotignum sp. | reverse complement strand
CTTTGGCGGCTTTGCCCGGTATGCAGCTGAAAAATATCAGGTATCCGTGACCGGCTATACCGTGTCAAAGAAACAGGCGGAATTCGGTAAGGATTACTGCAAAGGCCTGCCGGTGGATATCCGGCTGGACGATTACCGGCTTGCCTCAGGCACATATGACCGCATCCTGTCCATCGGCCTGATGGAGCATGTGGGATTCAAAAACTACCGGACCTATATGGATTTGACACACCGTCTGCTCAAGGAGGACGGCATCGCATTCATACACACCATCGGTGGAAATGTCACCTCTACGATCTGCAATCCCTGGACCGCCAAATATATTTTTCCCAATTCTGTTCTGCCGTCCATTGCCGCTCTGGGGCAGGCCATGGAGGGTCTTTTTGTCATGGAGGACTGGCACAATTTCGGTGAAGATTATGACAAAACCCTGATGGCCTGGTACCAGAATTTCAAAGCGGCCTGGCCCCGGCTCAGGGACCGTTACGGGGACCGGTTTTACCGGATGTGGGAATACTATCTGCTCAGCTGTGCCGGGGGCTTCCGGGCCCGGGCCCTCCAGTTGTGGCAGATTGTCCTGACCCGGCGCGGCCGTCCCGGACCGGACTGCCGAATCTCATGAACCCGGCCATGGTTCAGGCGGATGTAATCATTGTGGGCGGGGGCCCGGCTGGTGCGGCCTGTGCGGCACACCTCAAAAAAAATGGTGTGGCTGCAAGAATCCTGGACAAAAAGGTGTTTCCAAGGAAAAAAATCTGTGCCGGATGGATTTCACCGGATGTTTTTGGCTCCCTGGCATGTTCCCCTGAAACCTATCCTTACCCCTTGACCCGTATCGACCGGATTCACTTTCACCTCTTTGGAATCAGGATGCCTGTTAAAACCCGGCAGTATGCGGTCAGACGGTTTGAATTCGACAACTGGCTGATCCGCAGGGCAGAAGTTCCGGTACATTCCCATCAGGTCAGAAAGATCCAGAAAAACAGGTCCGGTTATGTGATAGATGATCAGTTTGCATGCCGGTATCTGGTCGGGGCCGGCGGCACCCACTGTCCGGTGCACCGCACTTTTAAAGACCCTTTGCAGCTCCGCCCGGACCGGGCTCTGATATCGGCGGTTGAAAAAGAGTTTCAGGCCCCCTGCCGGATTCCGGAATGCCACATCTGGTACCTGGACCAGGGCCTGCCCGGATATGCGTGGTACCTGCCCAAAAAAAACGGATGGATCAACATTGGTATCGGCGGCAAACAGCACCGGCTTGCATCCCGGGGAACCACCATCATGAAGCACTGGCACAATTTTATCCACCGGCTCTTAAAGCAGGGCTTTGTGGATCACCATCCCGGGAGTCCCAAGGGACACACCTACTTTCTGCGGCACAAACCGGTTGATTTGGGACGGGAAAATGTGTTCCTTGCGGGCGATGCCGCCGGCCTGTCCACCATTGACATGGGAGAAGGAATTCATGCCGCCATCCAGAGCGGCGTTGCCGCAGCCGACACCATCATATCGGGCCGGCCGGTCTGCCTGGACCATATTTCCCGGTTCAGCCTTCCCAAGCTGCTGACAGCTGCCATGAAAAAGACCTCCCCTCATGCATGAAACAATGTTTTTTGAGGGGAAGTCTTTACAGTTTTCTTCTGGACTGGATGAAATCAATCCATGTGCTTCAATTCATGCGCAGCTTTGAATTCATGCCATTCACCATGATCCAGGTAACCGCTTTCATCAAGGTCAACAGCATTAAATACTTTTTGTTTATCAAGTGCATCTGTAAAATATGCATTGAATTCATCAAAAGTCACCTGGTCATTATGGTCACTGTCCATGTCTGGAAAATGGGCATTGAATTTTGACGCTTCAGGCAATTTTTCCTTATGATATCTTTTCTTGTTCTTCTGGTGGTACTTTTTTCCCATTCCTTTGTGCATTTCTTTGAACTGGTGCCATTCCTCACGGCTCAGCGTGCCGTTTTCATCACTGTCAAGCCGGTCAAAGGCTTTTTGCTCCGTTGATGTGAATACTTTTTGGAATTCCACAAAGCTCAGGCTGTCATCTCCATCAATATCCATATCAGAAAAATCTCTGCCGAACAAAGTGTGTCCGCCGGAAGCCTTATAATTTTCCTGATCGCAGGATGATGCATAAACAAGGGCAGCAGGTCCTGCTGCAACCATTAGAAAAAAACCGGCCATTATCATTATACAGGTAAAACGCTTCATTATCTGCCTCCTCTATTGGTTGTCTGTTTTTCCATACAACCAGGTTTTATTTCTTAAATAACTTACCGGGAAGTTACCTGCCTGTTCGGCCTGGACAAACCCATGGGGTAACTATTAAAAAAAATAATCACAAACCAGCACAATGCAACTGCATTATATCAGAGGCAGGAGGATAGCATATGGCCTGTTTGCTTTCGGGGAGGTCTCTTCTTACAATGAAGAAATGGCAACTGCTTGAAATTTATATGACCCCGGTTTATGGTAAACAGTAAATACAAAAGGAGCATAACCGTGGCCAAAGCCAGTTTTTCCAATACCAGTGCCAGTCCGTTTCAGGCCCTGCCGGTCAGAATCATCATCCCGGTGGCCCTGACCATTATTCTGTTTATCCTGACCATTTTTTTGTTCATCCTTCCCAGAATGGAGGATTCCATGATGGATGGCAAACGCGAGACCACACGGCACCTGACGGAAACCGCCTGGTCAGTGCTGGACTTTTTTCACAACCAGACCGCCCGGGGAGTGCTTTCCGTGGACCAGGCACAGCAGGCAGCCGTGGCCCTGTTGGAACAGCTGCGGTACGGGGACGACCGCAAAGATTATTTCTGGATCAATGATGATACCCCGGTGATGATCATGCATCCCTACCGGCCGGACCTGGAGGGCAAAAACGTGACCGCGTTCACCGACCCGGCGGGCAACCCGCTGTTTGCCCGTATGGTGGAGATCACCCGGGCATCCGAATCAGGTTTTGTGGATTACCTGTGGCAGTGGAAAGAAGATTCCGGGCATATTGTGCCCAAAATTTCTTATGTCAAAAGTTTTGAACCCTGGGGATGGATCATCGGCACCGGCATCTATGTGGAA
>JAABTU010000349.1 GCA_011389715.1 Desulfotignum sp. | reverse complement strand
TATACCGGTGAAAATCTGTTCACCTGTTCCCAGGATACCCAGGTGTCCATCAAGGATATCATCGACGAACACCAGCTCAACCGGGTGGTGGTGGCCTCCTGTACCCCCAAAACCCATGAGGGGATTTTCATGGATACGCTGGAGGAAGCCGGCCTGAACAAATATCTGTTTGAAATGGCCAATATCCGGAACCAGGATTCCTGGATGCATTTTCAAGAACCGGAAAAGGCCACGGCCAAGGCCAAGGATCTGATCCGCATGGCCGTGGCCCGGGTCAGTACCCTGGGACCGCTGCATGACAAAAAGATCACCATCATTGACAAGGCCCTGGTCATCGGCGGCGGCATCGCCGGCATGACTTCGGCAAAGGCTTTGGCAGATCAGGGATTCCATGTCACGCTGCTGGAGAAAGAAGATACTCTGGGGGGCCTGGGACGGAGACTGCACCATACCATCGAGGGCGACGACATCCAGGCGTTTGTCAAAGAGCTGGCCGATGCCGTGGAAACCCATGAGCACATCGATGTGCTCAAACAGGCCCTGGTGGTGGAATTCGGGGGGTACAAAGGCAATTTTAAAACCGAAGTGCTGGTGGGGACTGCCATGAAGCAGAAAAAGATCGATCACGGTGTGATGATCGTGGCCACGGGCGGCGGCGAGTACCAGCCCACCGAATATCTGTACAATGACAGCGATGTCGTGGTGACCCAGCTGGAACTGGCCGATCGGCTGGCAGACAGCAAGCTGGGCAATCCGGACCGGGTGATCATGATCCAGTGCGTGGGATCCAGGAACGAGACCAATCCCAACTGTTCCCGGATCTGCTGCCAGAATGCCGTGAAAAACGCCATTGCCATCAAGGAACAAAGCCCGGATACGGATGTGTTTATTCTGTATCGGGACATGAGAACCTATTCCATGATGGAGGAGTATTACACCAAAGCCCGGAACATGGGCGTGATCTTTTCCCGGTTCAGCCAGGCAGATCCGCCCCGGGTGGAAAAAACAGCAGACGGCGGGCTCACTGTCACGTTTCTGGATCATGTTCTGGGCCAGTATATCGAGGCGGACGCAGACCTGGTGGCATTGTCTGCCGGGGTCACGGCCACAGATACCAAAGAACTGTCCCATATCATCAAGGCCCAGCGCAATGCTGAAGGGTTTTTCATGGAAGCCCATGTCAAACTCAGGCCGGTGGACGGCGGCACGGAAGGGGTGTTCATCTGCGGCACGGCCCATGGGCCCAAGCTGATCACTGAAACCGTTGCCCAGGCCATGGCCGCCGCGTCCCGGGCCGCCACCTATCTGTCCCAGGAATACCTGACCCTGTCTGCGGTGGTAGCGGAGGTGGACCAGGATCAGTGTGCCTCCTGCCTGGTCTGTGTCAGGTCCTGTCCCTATCATGTTCCGGTGATGGATGAAACAGGCGTTTCCTATATCGATCCGGCTCTGTGTCAGGGATGCGGGGTATGCGCATCGGAATGTCCGGCCAAAGCCATAAAACTCAACTGGTATGAAGATGATTCATTGCTCAGCAAGGTGGAATCCCTGCTGGAGGAGGTGTGATATGACACAAGCGTTCGAACCGGTGATCCTGGCATTCTGCTGCAATTACTGAGGATATTCAGCTGCGGACCTGGCAGGTTCCATGAGACTGAAGATCCCGACAAATTTTAGAATTATCCGTGTTCCATGCAGTGGAAAAGTCGATATCATTCACATCTTGCGCGCCTTTGAAAAAGGGGTTGACGGGGTATATGTGGTGGGATGCATGGAAGGGGACTGCCATTTCAACGAGGGCAATTTCAGAGCGAGAAAACGGGTGGAACAGGCCGCCAGAGTCCTGGAAAAGATCGGGGTTGGCGGAGACCGGGTGAAGATGTATAATCTATCTTCCGGAGAAGGTCCCTTGTTTGCCCAGTATTCCACTGAAATGGTCAATTTGATTAAAAAAATGGGGCCCAGTCCCATTAGACTGGCAAAACAACGGTTGGCAAAAAAGGCCGATGCTGCCTGAACAAGAACTATTTAACCGCCTAAGCAAGAGGTGAGCATGATAATAGCAGAGAAAAAACCCATTGAAGAGATTGTCCGGGAAGTCGAGGCCTATGACCGCATTCTGGTGCTGGGATGCAATGAATGCGTCACGGTCTGTGAGGCCGGGGGTAAAAAAGAGGTGGAGGTCCTGGCATCGGTGCTTCGAATGAATTTCATGGCCCGGGATCGTGAAAAAACCATAGATGAACGGACCCTGGAGCGTCAGTGCGACCACGAATATCTGGAAGAAATCCGGGATGTGGTGGATGAGTATGATGCCATTGTGTCTCTGGCCTGCGGTGTGGGCGTGCAGTTTGCTGCGGAAAAATATATGACCACACCGGTGTTGCCGGGGGTCAATACAGTTTGTCTGGGCGCCAATGAAGACAGAGGTCTGTGGACGGAACGGTGCCAGGCCTGCGGGACGTGCGTCCTGGCTCGCACCGGCGGCATCTGTCCGGTGTCCCGGTGTGCCAAACGGGTGCTCAACGGCCCTTGCGGAGGGGCCACCAATGGCAAGTGTGAAATTTCCAAGGATACGGACTGCGCCTGGCAGCTGATCATCGACCGGTTGAAAGCCCTGGGTACGATGGAAGATTACGAAAAAGTAGCCCCTGTGAAAGACTGGTCCACTGACCGGGCCGGCGGGCCCAGAACCGTAACCAGGGAGGATGTGAAAATATGAGCGAATATGTGAGCGACAGCAGACTGGAACGTGTGATGAAGGCAGGGCATCTGGGTGTGACGTCTGAATGCGGACCTCCCCGGGGCAGTGATCCGGAGGGTATCAAGAAAAAAGGATTGTTGATCAAAGATCATGTGGATTCGGTGAATGTCACGGACAACCAGACCGCCATGACCCGCATGTCGTCTCTGGCCGCCTGTGTTCATTTGAAGCTGCTGGGGGTCGAACCGGTCTTGCAGATGGTGACCCGGGATCGAAACCGGGTGGCACTGCAAAGTGATATCCTGGGGGCCGCGTCATTTGATATTCCCAACATGCTGTGTCTGTCCGGAGATCATCAGAGTTTCGGGGACTGTGCCCAGGGGCAGAATGTGCA
>JAABTU010000348.1 GCA_011389715.1 Desulfotignum sp. | reverse complement strand
GAACTTTCAGTTTTTTCCATTTCCGTATCCACGACGGATGGTAAGGTGACACTGTCCGGTACGGTTCCATCTCCGGAAATGCTGGGCAAAGCCATGGCCCTGGCCCTGGAAACAGAAAATGTCCGGGAAGTTGTATCAACATTGGTGGTTGAATAAAAAAAGGTTCCTGAATATATTGAGAGAGCCCCATGTTTGAGGATATTCGATTCAACGATTTACTCCTGGAGGTTCTGGTTATTATCTTTCTGGTGGTCATAAACGGGGTGCTGGCCATGTCGGAGATCGCTCTGGTCAAATCCCGGAAAGTCCGTCTCAGGGAGTTGTCCAAAAAAGGAAAAAAAGGGGCCAAATATGCCCTGCACCTGATCCGTCATCCCAATCGTTTCTTGTCCACCATTCAGATCGGCATATCCCTGATGGGCATTTTAAGCGGCGTGTATGGGGGTGCGGTGATTGCCGCCCACCTGGATCTGGTGCTCAGGGAGGTGTCTTGGCTCGCCGGGTATTCCATGACCCTGAGCTATGTGCTGGTGGTGGCTGTGATCACCTATCTGCTCCTGGTTATGGGCGAGTTGATCCCCAAGCGGGTGGCCATGTTCAATCCGGAAATGACGGCGTCTCTGATTTCCATTCCCATGGTGTTTCTTGCCCGGGTGGCTGCCCCGGCTGTTTTTGTTCTCAGTCTTTCCACCGACGGCCTTCTCAAAATCCTGGGGGTGGAAAAGCATAAGGAGCCGCCGCCTTCGGAAGATGAGATCCGGTATCTGTTCCGCCAGGGGGCCAGAAACGGGACTCTTGAGCCTTCGGAAGTCCGGCTGGTGGAAAGGGTGCTCAACCTGGATGATCAGACCGTGGGCAGCATCATGACCAGGCTGCCGGATATCAGTGTTTTCAGAAAAACCGATTCTTTTGAAGAGATGCTGCAAACGGCGGAAAAAAACAATCACACCTGTTATCCGCTGGTGGAAAAAGATCTGACGAAGATTCTGGGCGTTGTTCAGGCAAAGGACCTGCTGACCCTGGCCGGGGCGAAAACCCAGGACCTGGAAAAGATCAGCAAGCCTGCCGTGTACGTGAAACAATATGTCAATGCACTGGATATTCTGGACCGGTTCAGGGATTCCCGGTCCCACATGATCCTGGTTACCGATGACTTGGACAATGTCATTGGACTGCTGACCGTGAACGATATCCTTCAGGCCATCATCGGACACCTCCCGGTTTCGGACTGGTCTGAAGAACCCTGGGTTATCAGGCGTGATGACGGTTCCATGCTTTTGGATGGAAAACTGTCAATTGAAAAAATCAGCCAGATCCTGGACATGTCAGCTTTTTCAGAAGATGCGGAAGATGGATTTGATACCCTGGCCGGACTGGTGATCAGCCATCTGGACGGGATCCCCATCACCGGGGCGAGTTTTAGTCTGTGCGGGTATATTTTTGAGGTGGTGGACATGGATGGTACCAGGGTGGACAAGGTACTGGTCAAAAAAACAGGCTCACATTCAGAGTTGAGGAAGCCAAAATGAAAATGGCGGTTGCAAACATAGCGGCCCGGGTTAGTTTCCTGCTAAACCGTATTCAGGAAAGGTTATGGGTGAAGCCGCTTCTGTTCAGTGTGCTTTCCATTGCAGCGGTGTTTGGGGCAAGACTGGCTGACCATACCGCTCTGGACCTGGTTGTTCCACAGATTTCAAAGGAATCTGTGGACACTCTGCTGTCGGTCATGGCTTCGGGTATGCTGGTGATGGCCACCTTTGCGGTCGGTTCCATGGTGGCAGCCTATGCATCGGCGAGCAATACCGCCTCCCCACGATCGTTCTCCCTGGTCATCTCAGATGATTCATCCCAGAAAGCGCTTTCTGCATTTGTCGGGGCATTTATTTTCAGCATCGTGGCCCTGGTCGCCATCACAGAGGGTTATTACGGCAAAGCCGGCCTGTTTATGCTTTTTTTAATGACCATTGCAGTCTTTGGCATGGTCATATTTACCTTTGTGCGCTGGGTGGACCGGATCGCCAGGCTGGGCCGGCTGGGCAATACCATTGACAAGGTGGAAAAAGCAACGGCCGATGCTCTGATACGCTGTCAAAAAGCATCTGCAAGCCATACGGCGGCATTTGACCTCACACGGGTCACTGGCCATGAGGTGTTTTCAGATTCTGTGGGATATGTGCAGCGCATCGATGTGGCGGAACTGCAAACCTGGGCTGAACAAGCAGAGACCCGTATCTTTGTCATGGTTCAGCCGGGAAGTTTTGTGACCCCGGAACGGCCGATGGCATATATTGACAGAACCCATCCGGTTGTTACAGATGAGGATTGCCGTGAGATATCTGAAGCGTTTCAGATAGGCAGAGAGCGGACCTTTGACGAAGATCCCCGATTCGGGCTCATTGTCCTGTCACAGATTGCGGGCCGTGCACTGTCTCCGGCAGTCAATGATCCGGGAACCGCCATTGATATCATCGGCATACTGGTACGCCTGTTTGTTTTGTGGTATCCGTCCGGGGAACAAAGAAAAGACAGTGACGTTATATATGACCGGGTTGCTGTTCCCTCATTGTCTGTCCAGGATATGTTCGATGATGCGTTTACGGCAATATCCCGGGATGGAAGCGGATCAGTGGAGGTGATGATCCGGCTGCAAAAGGCGTTGAAAACTTTGGCTGCAGCCGGTGACAATGCCATGTACAATGCTGCGGTCCGCCATTCGAAAAGGGCTTTGTTCTGCGCGGAAAAAAACCTGGTACTTCCGGAGGATCTGGCGGTTGTCCGTAAAATTGCGGAAGTGTTTCTGCCCCCAGGCAATTGAATCTTTTGTATTCACATGGCCTCATGGCGGTTCACTGGCAGGAAAATCTGCTGGATTTGGGGGGTAAAAAATGCAATTTTACCTGCTCTTCAGTAAAAGAAGTTGATTTTTTAAGGGGGGGGTATAATCAATCCTTCTGAATTTTCAGGAAGATATTTGTAATGTCAAGGTGCTAACTTCTCCCGAAAGGGACCCAAAACAAAGGAGCTCAGGTATGAGTAACAAAGAAGCCTACGAAAAGAAACTGCAGGGCAAACTGGATGAATGGAATGCGGAAATCGAC
>JAABTU010000347.1 GCA_011389715.1 Desulfotignum sp. | reverse complement strand
AAATACAATGCCTCATTCTCCCTGGGCACCATTGCATCAGGAACCGTGCTTGCCCCTCTGATTCCCCCGAGTATCCTGTTGATTCTTTACGGCGCATGGCAGGGGCTCTCCATTGTTGATCTTCTGGCCGCCGGTCTGATTCCCGGGCTGATGCTGACGGCACTTTTTCTTTTGACCGTCACTATCATTGTCAAAATAAAGCCCGGCCTGGTACCCACCCCCGTTACATACAGCTGGGCGGAAAGATGGAAAGCCATCCTGGAAGCCCTGCCCTTCATAGCCGTCATTCTGGGTGTTCTGGGATCCATTTTCGGCGGGATCATGACACCGACCGAGGCTGCAGGACTCGGGGCGTTTCTCAGCATAGTTCTCACCCTGTTCTATCGCAGACTGACTTTCAGGCTATTTTCCGACAGCCTTATGGATACAGTCCGGATTACCTCATTTGCACTTTTCATCATGGCCATGTCCACCCTGATTTCCCATGTTTTCAACTCGGCCGGACTGATCCCGTTGCTCAAAGACTATGTTCTGGGACTTTCAATAGGCAAATACGGCATTTTATTCGGTTTTTTTGTTATGTATTTTTTTATGGGAATGTTTTTCGACTCCTGGTCCATGCTGTTTTTAACATTTCCATTCGTCATGCCCATTGTAACGGGCCTTGGCATCAATCCTATCTGGTGGGGAGTCGTTTATGTCATGGCTGCGGAACAAAGTACCATCACGCCGCCGTTTGGTCTGACACTGTTTGTTTTAAAAGGAGTGGTGCCGCAACACAATCTGTCGACCATTGTCAAAGGGGCATTGCCGTTTCTGATACCGATTTATATCAATATCATCCTGTTGATCATGTTCCCCCAACTGGCCACCTGGCTACCCGGAATTCTGGGGAATTAGGGCTAAAAGAGCAAATTCAGATTTATTTGGGTGTGGCTGGCTCTTTTCCAATATCCAAAACAAATTTTGTGTGGTTTGAGCAAAGGTAACGATGATGCATGAAGATAGGTAGGTTTTTTTACATCAGGAACAAAGGAGGATTCGAAAAAAAAATACCGGTTACGAAATTTTTTGCTGGATAGCTACGGACGAACGGCCATACATCTGCTATGAGAGAATAAATAAAGGGAGAAATGGGATCGGCGCTGACAATCACAGTGTATGGCAAAGTGGTTATGTCGTAACAGCAACTTGACAATTCGGCGCTTTTGTATTACATCCTGCAATACGGAGGTGATGACATGATTACATTAAGACTCGATCCAAATTTAGAAAAAGAGGTAAGTATCACTGCCAAAAATCTTGGTCTAACAAAATCCGATTTGATTCGTAAAAGTATTCTTGAATATCTCGGAAGGTTGGAAGGCCCTACCGCTTGGGAATTAGGTAAAGATTGTTTTGGCAGATACTCAAGCGGTTTAAAAAATTTGTCCGTTGATCGGAAAGCAATTTTAAAAGAAAAAATACGGGCTAAAAGAAAATGAAAAAAATCATAATTGATTCCGGCCCTTTAATCGCACTATTCGATTCATCTGATATATTTCATCACCAATCGGTTGAATTTGTCAAAGCAAATAAATATCCTCTTATCACAACGATAGCCTCAATAACGGAAGTACTTCATTTATTAGATTTCAACCGAAATGCCCAGATTGATTTTTTGGAATGGATTAGCCGGGGAGGCGTTGAAATATACAAAATCCAGAACGAAGATTTTGATAGACTGAAACAGTTAACAGAAAAATACCGTGACCTGCCAATGGATTTTGCCGACTCATGCCTTGTATATCTGGCTGAACAACTCAGCATCAATACCATTGCAACTATTGATCGTGATTTCACAATTTACAGAATTAAAGGAAGAAAAAAGTTTAAAGTTGTTTTTTCTTGAACAAGGCATACCACATAACAAGGCTATAATTCAGCTGTCACAAAAAATCAAGCGGCTGATTACACAAGATCTGGTTTGAATTTTTTTCTCATTTCAAGAACATCCGGGGGTAATCCGGTATGCACTGTTTTTCCCCCGGCGGTGATAATGGCGGCCATAATCAGGCCGCTTTCGACATATCCCTTTGCCCGGTCAAGGGACCGTTCCAGGGACCGGGCAATGGTATCCGGCTTCAGATCCTTTAGCAGAACGGTCACCGGGATATCCGGGATATCCGTCATCGGATCCAGCTGACCGGCGGGGATCTGAACGATGCCCTCATCTTCACAAAAACAGGCATTGGCGATATCGGTGGCTGCCGCATCGGCCCGGGCAGAGGAATGGGCCACAACCGTTGCTGCCGTGGCAATTCCCCGGGTAAAACTGCGCCCTCCCAGACCGCTGGTATTGATGCCCCATGACGGGCATTGGGCATCCAGCATGATCACATGGGTGATTTCAGCACTGGATAGGTCGCTTCTTATACCGACACGGGCGGTTTCTTCACCTGAAAGCCGGGCGGCAATATCACCGCCGTTATCCACAATGACCTTTGACACGCCCTTTTGAAAAAGAAAATCCGCCACCCCGTCTGCGATACTGCCGGCCACTGCTGCCATGGGGGTCAAATCTGGTACGTCGAATACAAGGGTATTTTTCACCATCTGCGTCGGGACGGGAAATGCCTGATTGTCAAATTTTTCCAGCAGGTCCTGAGACCGGTGTCTCAATAGATCCCGACAGATGGCCACCTGTTCCAGGCAGGAAAAAGCGACCTCCCCCGCCTGCCTGGCTGCCGCCATGTCAAACCGGGAACCTTTCCACGCCTGGATGGTCAGGCGCATGGGGCCGTTTTCCACCAGCAGGGACCGGTTGACCGGTCCCGGGACCATGCGTTTATCCGTCATTTTCAGGATCAGCCGCATCAAAGGGTTTCATGGCCTCTACATGACCGCCCATTTCTCTGTAGTCATCAACCGCCATGGTGTATTCCAAAGGACAGATGGTGGCCGGGGTCGGCGTCCAGTAGAAGGATCCTTTTCGAATTTTTCCCACATCCACCATAAAGGAGATTCCTCCGCCGGGCATAACAAATCCGGGCGCCCCGCCGACGGTCAGCGCCGCCTTGCTTTCATGGACCGCCCGGGTGAGCTTGATGGGATACCGG
>JAABTU010000346.1 GCA_011389715.1 Desulfotignum sp. | reverse complement strand
TGCCGGTCAAAATATAGCCTGCTGTCAGTTCAGGGGCTTCATCCACAAAAACCTGAATCCAGGAAAGCAGCTCCGGTGCGTTCTGTATTTCATCAAAAATGACCGGCGCCTGATATCTGAGCATGAATGTTTTTGGATCCTCCATGGCAAGCGTGCGCAGTTCAGGGTTTTCAAGATTGGCATAGGCGTGATGTGGAAAAACCTTTTTGGCCAAGGTGGTTTTCCCTGACTGGCGGGGACCAATGATGGTAATTACAGGATATTCTCCGACAGTAGCGTGTAACTCGTTTTCAATTTTTCGATCCAGCATAATATAGACAAATCTAAACTTGAAGTTTCATTTTGTCCTTATTATCATGCATTGTACCGGAGTCAACAAAAAAACAGATGCTATAAAACGTCCGACCTGTCCTCCGGTGATAATCGCAGCGGAGTGATCTCTGTATAGACTTTCCGGAAATCCGCCTTATTTTTTCACTATAAACAACCCTTTTTCCTGCTGTTACATCCGGCAATCCGGATACACTGAAAAGGAGATTCAATCAAGGAGGTCATCATGAAACGCTTTGCCATCACCGGTTTTCTGGTACTCATTCTTTCCATCACCGCATGGGCCCCGGCCCGGGGAAATGACTGGACCATCGATGCCGACCACTCCACCATTCAGTTCAGAATCAAGCATATTTTTTCCACGGTGTTCGGATATTTTCCCGATTTTGACGGCACCATCCATTTTGATCCGGAAAACCTGGACCAAGGCAGATTCGACTTCACCGTCCAGGTCAAAACCATCAACACCGCAATTGCCAAACGGGACACCCATCTGCGGTCCGATGATTTTTTTGCCGCAGACAAACACCCGGTCATGACCTTTACCTCTTCAAAAATCACCCACAAGCAGGGCAATGCCTATGAGGTCTTGGGCACCATGACAATCAAGGACACAGCCAAAGAGATGAACATCCCCTTTGTTTTTCACGGCACCGCCCCGTCCCCCTTTGACAAAAAACAGATTGTGGCGGGATTTGACACGGCATTTTCCCTTGACCGCCTGGCATTCGGCGTGGGAGACGGCAAATTTTTCAACATGGGGGTGGTGGGTGATGTGGTCGATGTCACCATTTCCTTGGAGGCACTGCGCACCCCGTAATGACCTGCCCCGGTGGTATGTGATTGTTATTCCCGAACATCGCGGAAATTGTTTACCAATGCCGCTTGTTTATCCATTTCAAGCTGCTCAGGCGGCACCCTTGATTTTCATAATTTCATCTGATTTTCTGACAACCCATCTACCAACCATCTACCAACCCTCTACCAACCCACACAGGCGCATCCGGCCATTAAGTTCATTTTTTCCTGGGTAGTTTTCTGGTACTGGTCCCACCAGAATCCTTCCGCTTGACAATAGTCTGGTTACTCCGAACTTTTTCACCGAACCCTTTCCTTATTGTCCGAGACACCTTCCCATTGGACTGAAGCCGGATGTTCTCTAACCTTTCTGCATTCTTTCTGTAAAAATCCTTGCAGAAAGAAACTGGTATCTTTGTATCCCGTTGTCAATCAGGGCATTCTGTATTTATGCCTGTTCATTGTATTTTACATCACCGAATCTATTCTGTATTTCTTTCTGCAATCCACCCATTTCAGGATAATGACGAATCGGCGAATCTCTCCATCAACCGCCCTTTTTGGGAAAGCCGATCAGGGTCCTGAGGTTCTTTCGGAGATTTAGCGAACAGTGTCTGCCCAATCTCCTGAAATTGTTGAACCCCACACGCATGGTTCAGATCTCCTCTTCTAATACCTGCCCGTTTTCGAGCAGCCATTGCCTTGCTTTGTCCATTCTGGAGGACTGTGCCCGGATGATATTCCAGAACCGCGGGGTGTGGTTCGCTTCCAGCAGGTGGGCCAGTTCGTGGATGATCACGTAATCCACAACATACATGGGCGCTTTGATAAGCCGCCAGTTGAAATGAATGTTATCCCTGGTGGTGCAGGAGCCCCAGCGGTATCGATTGTCAACGATCCTGGCATTGGCAAATGTCACGCCAAGATCTGCGGCAAATTTTCTGGCACGCGGCAGGATTTTCTCTTTTGCCCGGTTCATGTACCAGGTGCGCAGGACCTGCCGGCGCTCATCGGAAAGATGTGCCGGAATCAGGAAACGCTGCTCAAAACGAATCTTTTCCGAACCATCCCTGACCATTTCGATTTGATACTGACGGCCCAGATACAGGGCGGATTCACCATTGACCATCTCTTTGCCCGGAGGATGAGGCAGCGCATACTTCTGAACGTGTCCGGTCTTTTCATGAATCCATTGCCGTTTTGATTCAACGACCGCCCGAATCTTTTCCTCGGAGGTGGATGCCGGTGCATGCACCACCACACTGCGGTCCCGTTCCACGGTGATGGTCAGCTTTCTGCGTCTGGATGACCGCTTTATTGTGTAGGTCAGTTCCATGCCTACTCCGCGTAAAGAATCACATCATTGTTTTTTTCCGCAATTTCCATCACCCGGCTGATGATCTGAGCGCGTTTGAGCAAAAGATTGGGCAGTCCGGCATAGGCCGGCTGTAACAGTATTTTCTGAATGTCCGCCTTGAGCTTATTGCGGGCGGGAATGCTTTCCCAGAAACCCACCAGTTTCAGTTCTCTTTCAACGGCCAGGAAAACCTGCTGGGTGAGGTCAACCAGAATGGAAACCTGTTCCTCTTCACTGAAACCATATGGTGCCTGTTTCTCGGCGACACTGCCCGATCCCAACGGATCATGTTTAACGGCACCGAAAATTTCCCGCCTGAAACTCCGGAAAAACGGCATCTGCTTTTTGCGGTGGAGCCCATAGGTCGGTTCTTTTCCGACGTTTCTGATCCGCTCCCGCAGTTTTTCCAGTTCTTCATATATTTTTTTCCAGTTGTCCCGGAAATCCTGGAATATCCGGGCCATTGCCTCGGCAAACGAGGCCTGCAAATCCGGATCATCATCCAGTTCAACATCCAGATGGTGCCGGATGGCGTGCTCCACTTCAGCGGCTTTTGTCTTGTTCCGGCTGCGTTTTCCGACATTCTTTTCAAAATCCTCATCCAGAATGGAAATGGGCTCGATGG
>JAABTU010000345.1 GCA_011389715.1 Desulfotignum sp. | reverse complement strand
CGCACCAGGGCAAGCCGGGTATCCCGGCTGTTTTTCCCATGGCTGGTATGGGCGGATGCCACCAGCATGCCTGCCGTAAAAAAGAACCACAGACCGTTGGCACCGATGTGCAGATTAAAATCGGTAACACTGTGCACCAGTATGGCCACCAGGGCTGACAGACTGCCGATGTACAAATAGATGGAAAACGCATCCCGCCGCTGGTTAAAAACCGGGTATGTTTTATAAAACACCACTGCCAGAAACAGGGCTGCCAGAAAAAACCCGATAACACCGCCTTCTGCAAGCAGTTCCAGATAATCATTATGGGCATGGGATAAAAACCGGCCGATAAAGATGCTCCGGTACAGAGGATACACATGGGAAAAGGTTCCCATGCCCGATCCGGTAAAAGCAAAATCCTGGACCATTGCCCGGGTATCTTTCCAGATTTCCAGCCGAAACTCATAAATAACACCTTGGGCATTCTTCAATTGGGCAAACCGATCCAGGATCTGGTCCCAGCCGAACCACCCGACACTCAAGGCCGAGAGTATGATAATGCCCATGATTAACAGGGTACTTCCCCGGCTGATTCTGCGCTTTAGCAAAAGCACCATGAAAACCAGCATGGAGAACACCGTGCTGATCATGCCTCCCCTGGAAAGGCTCACAAAAATGGACACGACAACGATCAGTGCTGACGCGCCGATGAAAATATGGATATTGGCTTTTTCCTGGCTGAATATTTCTGCTATGCCCCGGATCAAAGATGTATTGTAAATACGGGGCCGATAAAACAAAAACAGTCCCAGCACCATGGGAAAAATCATTTCCATCAAACCGGCATAGTGGTTACGATTGGCATACGGTCCTACCACGAAGCTGTTTTCAGGGGCTTTTCGAAACCACAGGGCCATGTCGCTTGACAGATAAAACTGGAGGATGGAGAAAAACGCCAGAACGCCACCAAAAACCGCGATAACAAAGATGGTTGTCCGAAACAGATCTTTTCTGCAGAGCAGCTGCACCGTGAGAACATAAAAGAGCACATAGGTGGTATAGCGGAAAAATTCGGTCACCGTTGACCCGGGGTGAAGGCTGAGGGTCATAAAACCGGATGTACCGGTTACGGCCTGTGTGGTTGTATGGATTTCAAAGGCTTTGGGTGATAAAAACGCCACCACCGGTGCAGGCAGGGGGACCACCTGAAACAGGATATAACACAAAAATAACAGGAGCGGCAAAATGCCGGGCACCTGGTACAGGCGAGCGTTATTCCGGAAAACATGAACAAAATATCCCAGCACAGCCACGGCAGTGAGTATTTCCATGATTGCATAGGACCAGGCTTCCGTCGTGCCGAACGCCAGTGGGGTAAACACCAGAAGAAAAATGAACAGCCGTTTTGACAACACCAAAGACATGTTATTCAGGATGTCGTGGATGAACTGGATGCGTAGTAATAATCCCCGTAATTATAGTAATATCCGCTCTTTCTTGCATTAAAACGGTTTATCACAACACCGGTCAGGGGGGCATCCACTTCCCACAGCTGCTTGATGCCCTTGCCCAGCATTTCATGGGTGGTTTTACCGGCCCATGTCACCAGGATCACCCCGGCAACCTGTTTGCTCAAAAGAACCGGATCTGTCACACTTGCCAGGGGCGGAGTATCCAACAGGACCATATCATATTTTTCGACAGCATCTGCCATCAAAATGGACATGTTTTTGGATATCAGCAGTTCTGACGGGTTCGGGGGCACTGGTCCGCATGGCATGATATCCATATTTTCAAGGACACCGACATGGATGGCGGCCTGGGCATCTGACATCCCGGCCAGATACGTGCTCAACCCGGCCGTGTTTTCCAGTGAAAACTGTTTGTGCTGGGTGGGCCGGCGCATGTCTGCATCCACCAGAAGCACTTTTTTGCCTGCCTGGGCAATGGAAATGGCCAGGCAGGCGGTGATGGATGACTTGCCCTCCCCCGGGATAACACTGGTGATCAAGAGGCTTTTCGGCGGGGTATCTGCTGTGGACAGAAACACGGACGTCCGCATACCTTTGAAACTTTCTGCCATCAAAGATGCGGAATCTGCCATCAAAATCTGAGTAGGACCGGCATTTTTGCCTTTTATATCATCAATGGTGGAGATGACAGGGATATTGTATGTTTCCTCCACATCCTCCGGGGTTTTAATGGTGTTGTCCAGGTACTCAAAAAAGAAAGCCAGGCCAATGCCGCCAATCAGGCCCAACACAAGACCCAGGAGAATATCCTTTTTTTTGTCGGGTTTGGCCGGGCTCTTCGGTAGTTTTGCTTCATCAATCACCCAGACATTGACTGACTGATTTTCTTCGGTAATATCCCGTTCCTCCAATTTTCTCACAAGGGCATCATACAGATACCTGTTGGTATCCACAGTGCGCTGGAGCATGCCGAGCTGAATGGATTTTTCTCCCAGCTGCTCCGCCTCGAACCGGGTTTCTTCCAATGCTGCCTTCAGGTCCCGCTCATGGGACTGGGCGAGCTGATATTCATTGCGGATGGTCAGGACCACTTTTTCCAGCTCTTCATATTTGCTGTCTTTCAATCCCTTAAGCTCGTTATTGGCGGAAATCATTCTCGGATGCTTGGGACCATATTTTTTGGACAATTCAGACAGTTTTTGTTCAGCATCCAGAATTTTCTGGTTGATGAACTCCACTGATGCATTTTCCGCAATAACAGGAATGGTTTCCAGTTTTTCTTTTTTAACGTTGCGCACCTGGCTGTAAACAGCTGCCAGTTCCTTGCGGGTGTTTTCAGCAGCCGTAAGCTTGCGTGACAGATCAGACAAGCGTTCCGGCAGTACTGTGACACGGTCTTCTATGGTGACGATATCATGGTCTTTTTTATACTGGTGCAGTTTTTTTTCAGAGTCTTCCAGCTTTTTGCGCTGGACTTCGGCTTTCTGGGTCATCCACCCGATGCTGTAACCGGATACCGACATCTGCATATCAATCAGTTCGTCAATATAGGCCTGGGAAAGGGCATTGGCCACATTCATGGCCACAGAAGGATTTTCCGACATAAACCCGATCTGAAGTATCCGGGAATTTTGTACCTGTGTAACGGAAATATTTT
>JAABTU010000355.1 GCA_011389715.1 Desulfotignum sp. | reverse complement strand
AGGCTGCCCATGATAAACCAGCAGGCATCGCTCCAGTAGAGCATGGCCACGGCCTCCCGGGACAGCACCCCGGTGAATACATACAGCAGGCCGATGCAGAACGCCACTGCCGGCAGCGGGATACACTCGGTCAAAAAACACAGGACCACGAACGCCCCTACGGCAATGGCTACCTTGATATGCCAGGCCCCTTTATCTGCGGCGGCCTTGTCCTTTCCTGTCAGCTCTTCATATTTCAATCCCTGTTTTCTCAGATCCAGGGCATTGTTCATGACGGACAGAAACCGGTCCTCATCCACCTCGTTTTTGATAAAATTATAGGCCAGGTCAAAATTTTTCTGATCTGCATCAATCTTGTTCTTTTTGCACCATTTCAGATCCCGGGCCAGATAACGCCCCTTTTTCAACGCCCCCATCTGCATGTTGGCTTCCATGATCCTGGCGGTGAGCAGCTGCCACTGGGCCGCATCCACACTGTCCACTTCAAACAGCTCTCTGGTGATATGGTTCACCACCGCTTTGGGCCCCACCTGGTACTGGGTGCCCACATCCTTCATCCCCTTCGGGGTGGGAATCAGCAGCAGGATCGTCAATGCCAGAACCGGAAAAATAAACACCTTCCAGTTGATATATTTGTCATATCCTGTGACTTTTTTTTCTTTTTTCATGCATCACCCTCCGTTACATCAGTTTGAGATTCCACTCATTATTATTTATCATCATGGGCATCCATCTCTTTGCAGGATGTCAGCCCCCTGATCTTTTCATCGAGCCGCTGTCTTTTTTCAAACGCCTCATATGCCTTGGTCACAATGTCATCGATATCCGCCGGTTTCATAATGTAATCAAACGCCCCGAACTGAAGGCCCTCGATGGCGGAATCCATGGTGGCATTCCCGGTGAAAAAAATCACCTCCACCGGCGGATACAAAGTTTTGATGGCCCGCAGGGTCCTGAATCCATCCATACCCGGCATCTTGATATCCAGAATCACCACATGGATATCATGGGTTTTCAGCAGTTCCAGGGCCTGTTCCCCGCTTTGGGCCGTGATCACCGCTATCCCCTTTTTTTTTATCAATTTGGCGGTGGTCAGAAGATACCGTTCTTCGTCATCCACCAGCATGAGTTTCATCTTATCCAAAACACCTCTCCTTGTGATTCAAAATCCCCTCAAAAAACCGGTTCTTCATTGATCCTGTTCCTTTTCTTCCGCCTTGGGCAGGGTAACAATAAAAGTGGTGCCTTCATTCTCCCGGCTGGTCACATCCATGGTGCCTCCGAAATTTTCGATGATGCCGTAGCAAACGGACAACCCCAGACCCGTGCCTTTTCCCACCGGTTTGGTGGTGAAAAACGGAGAGAAAACTTTTTCAATATTTTCAGGCTGGATACCGGCACCGTTATCTGTGACACGTATTTCAATCCATTTTTCATCCTTTAGCTGTGCCTGGATATCCAGGCGCCCCCCGGCATCCGGATGCTGTTCCATGACCGCGTCAATGGCGTTGTTGAACAGATTGAGCATCACCTGCTGGAACTGGGAGGCATCTCCCATGAACCCGGGCAGATCTTCGGAAATGCGCTGAAATACGGCAATACCTTCCACACTGGCTTTTTGTTCGATCATCTTGAGAATCTCGGGAATCTCCGCAGCGGGATAGAGCAGCTGCACCCGGGTTTCATTCTTACGTCCGAATTTCAATATGGCCCGGGTAATATCTGAGCACCTTGACACCTGCAGCTCGATCTGGGACAAAGAATCCTGAATTTCCACAATATCCTCATCACCGGCGCTGATTTTGTTTTTTTCAAACATTTCATTAAGTACAGAGACCACCAGGGCATACTCACTCCTGATTATCTGCAGCGGATTGTTGATCTCATGGGCAAACCCGGCCGCCATTTCTCCCACCTCGGCCAGCTGGGTGGCCCGGATCAGCTGATTGCCCAGGTCCTTTTTATCCCGGCCCAGCTGCTCCATGCGCATGAACAGTTTTTCCGTCATGAAAAAAGACATGCCAACAATGATGGCAATGCCAAGCACCATGATCACCAGGCTGGCATACAGGGCATAGTAAAAAAAACGGAACGCGTCTTTTTTTTCCTGCCTCACCACCAGAAGCCATTCCAGATCCTTGAGCCAGGTGGTGGCATAGAGATATTCGACTCCTTGATGATCGGATTTGAGAAAAGTGTGAATGCTGCTGTCTGACGATGGAAACGCTGAGAATTCCGGATCTTTCTCCATGACATTTACACCGCCGGAACGCCTTCCGGTCTGGGCTATGCCTTTTTTGTTCAGAATGTAGGCCTCTCCGGAAGTGCCGATTCTCACACTGGAAACCAGCCGGTCGAAATACAGGGTGTCGATGGTGGCCCGGAGGACCCAGGCATTCTTTCCATCCCCTTTTTTCACCGCAATGATGAAATGGGGGACATTCCGGTACCCCAGGAACACATCGCTGATATACCGGCCTTTTTCCATGACCTCCTTGAACCAGAACTCATCGCTGTAAAGCTTTCCAGTCAACTGGTACTGACCTGAATACCTGACATGAAGCCCTCTGGAATCAAACAGTCCCAGATCTATGAAGGCGCCGGATTTGGTTTTCAGTACCCCGAACATGTTGTCAATGACCTGACTGCTGTTTATCTTTTCAAAATCAAACAGGCGGGTCACCATTTCCAGATCTGATTTTCGTTCCACCAGAAAGGATTCGATCATGTCCCTGTGGTCCCCCACAATGCGTTTCAGGCTGTTGGTGGAGCTGTTTTCCAGGGCAGTGGTAAAATAATAGAAACTGATCCCCACAGCCAGAAACAGCGGAACCAGAGGGATCACAATCATATTGGTCAGGATGTTGCGCTTGACCCGTCTGGCCCGGCTGTTTTCTTCTGCACTGTTTCTGTCCATCTATTGTCTTCCCATAAAAGTATCCGTATTTCTAACACTGACCACGGGCACCGGAGAATGCCGGAACACCTTTTCCGCTACACTGCCGAACAGCACCCGGGACAGATTACCACGGCCTTTGTTGGCCATGACGATCAGATCCGCGCCATTGGTTTTGGCGGCCCGGATAATACTTTCCCAGGGAATCCCCACATCGATGCTGACGGACATGCGTGTCTTTTCACCCGGAAAATTGGTTTCAATGAACAGGTCCATTTTTTCCAGCCGTTCCTTTGTCATATCCTGCACATAGGTCTCTGCATTGCTCTTGCCGGGATAAAAATGGCTGAGGCTTTCCACATTGTTCACATCACGCTGGTTGATGGCGTTGAACACCACAATCTGCGCATCACTTCCCCTGGCAAGGGCCACGGCGGTTTCCAGTGTCATCATCGCATATTGGGAGAAATCCACACACGCCAGAATTATTTCGATTTTTTTCATTTTGCTGCTCCTTTATGTTTTGTCAGAATCATGGTCCGTCAAAAGAGCTCCTGATAATGAGCGGATCAGCAATTAGCATGCCATTTCAATTTCAACCGGTTCCACCCGGAAAGCAGCCACTTTCACCGCCGTATCCTTTTGCCGGGTGTCAGATATTTTTACGGATTGATAAATTTTCCAAAACAAAGGTGGATGAATTGAACGAATCCCGGGACTGCCGAAAACATGGACATCCCTGTGCTATCTGTTCGCTGGTGGGTGGTTGGATGGACAACTTCGATCAGTTGTTTAGCGGTATAATCCTTGCATAACCATACGGAAAATGAACGTATTGGATGAAATCAGCTTTTAGGACCAGGTAATCCGAAAACATTTTACAGGCCATAACGGATCTGATAAAAAAAAAATAATTTACTTGTATGTAGACAGAAAATTGTAGAAAGGAAAGATATGAAAAACACCCTTGTAAAAGAGATAATGGTTCCTCTGACAGATTATGCCACAATAGATGAAAACGCCACCATGGCGGAAGCAGTTCTGGCACTGGAACAGGCCCGGGACCGGTTTAACAGAGAAAAACTCAAACACCGGGCCATCCTTGTCACCAACAGCCAAAACAAGGTGGTGGGGCGGATCAGTTACCTGGATTTACTCCAGGGGCTTGAGCCCAAATACAATGAGATCGAAGAGCTGTACCATACCATCAACCGGAAACTGGGATCCAGTTACCACCTGGCCGCTGATTATTCCCCGGAACGGTTTCAGGCACAGATTCAAAAGTACAATCTATGGGAAAAACCCCTGCACAACCTGTGCGGCAAGGCAGCAGCCTGTCATGCCAAAGATTTCATGCATATTCCAACAGAATCGGATTACATCAGGGAAAATGCCACCCTGGATCAGGCCATCCACCAGTTTGTCCTGGTCAGAACCCAGTCCCTGCTGGTAAAAAATACCCGGGACATCACCGGTGTTTTGCGGCTCAGCGATGTAGTGGAGACCATATTCAGCTTGATAAAACAATGCCCGGTTCAAAATCAGTAAAAATCAATCAAAAATATATACATCCGGTCATTCAGGCGTGAATGGGGGCAGATAATCAACAACAGAATAGATGTTGTCATAAAAAAAGGAGAACAAAGTGGTAACCATGGTTAAAATGCGGCTCATGCTGGTGGATGATGAAGAACGGTTTCTTCAGACAACCGGTAAAATGATCCGCAGGAAAGGATATGATGTGATCACCGCGGCCAGTGGTGAAAAATGTCTGGAAAAACTGGAACAGGAACTGGTGCATGTGGTGATCCTGGATGTGAAAATGCCGGGCATGGACGGGGTGGAAACCCTGAAGAAGATCAAGCAGCATTATCCCAGAATTGAGGTGATCATGCTCACCGGCCATGCCACTGCTGATTCGGCTGTGGAAGGGTTGAAATCCGGGGCCACGGATTATCTTCAGAAACCCACCAGTGTGGAAGACCTGGTGGCAAAAGCGGAACAGGCCTTTGCCCGGCACCTGGAAATAGAGGAAAAAATCCGGCTGGCCGAAGCGTTTAAGCAATCCCACATTTAACAACTAAATATATGATGATTTTTAATCAAAGATACTGTCATCATGATAACATGAACAATAACCATACAATGTATCTGGAGTAATTGTGTTATGGCTGAAGTTGAATCTCTCAAAGAACCGGCAAGTACCAAGTCGATCATTATAAAATTTATCATCTCCCTGGCCCTGGGCATTCTGGTCATGCTGCTGCCCCGGCCGGAAACCCTCACCCCGGAAGGACATCGGCTTCTGGCTTTGTTGACCACCATCGTTTTTCTGTGGGTGAGTGAAGCAGTGCCCATCGGTGCCACAGCCCTTTTATCCGGGGCCGGCCTGATTTTTCTCAAAATCCAGCCGGCCCAGGCAGCCTGGGCCCCTTTTGCCAGCCCGGCCGTCATGTTTGTTCTCATGATCATCATGTTCGGGGTGGTGCTCAATGAAGTGGGCCTGGCCAACCGCATCATGTACAACCTGCTCAAGTTTGCCGGCACAAAAATCAAACGGCTGAGCCTGATTCTGGCGGTGGGGTGTACCATCACCTCATCCGTGTTCCATGACGCCACCATCACCGTGATCATGGTATTTGCCTTTGTCCCCGTATTCATGAGCATGGGCCTGAAACCGGGCCAGGGACACCGCCTGCCCATGTTTTTCATGCTCCTTATCCCCCTGGCCGCCTCAGCCGGCGGATTCGGCACCCTGCTGGGCGGTGGGCGGAACCCCCTGGCACTGGAGGTCCTCAATAAATTCAGCGGGGGCACCATATCGGTGGGATTTCTGGAATATATATTTATCCAGTTTCCCATCTGTGTGATAACGGCCGTGGCCACCTGGGCGGTTTTGTGGGTGCTGCTCCGGCCCCAGGAAAAAGAGCTGGAAGGAGTGGAGCTGTCAGATCCCGGCCCTATGAAAGGGGCGGAGATCGGTGTGCTGGTGGTCTTTATCATGACCTTTGTGCTCTGGTTCATGGGAGATCTGACCGGATGGCACTACAGCGTACCTGCCGCCTTTGCCATCCTGGGGTTCTGCGGACCCGGATGGATCACCTTCAGAACCATCTGCGACAAGTTTCCCTGGGAATCATGGATTGTATTCGGTGCGGGGGTATCGCTGGGGGTGGCCATGCTGGACAGCGGTGCCGGACGATATCTGGCAGAGGTGTGTCTGCCGCTTCTGGACGGCAAACCGGAATTTGTGGTGTATTACGGCATGAGCTTTTTCGGCTCGTTTCTGTCCAGCCTGATGTCCAACTCGGCGGCCGTGGCCCTGATGCTGCCCATCACCCTTCCCATGGCGGAACTGATGGAGATGTCACCCAAATCCGTGGCCATGATGGCACCAATGACCACCTCTTTTATCATGCTGGTCATAGGTTGCCCCCCCACCATCATCGCCTACAGCACCGGTTATTTTTCCCAGGTGGATTTCATGAAAATCGCCATTCCCTGGTGCCTGGTGCTCCTGGTGGTCTGTGTAATCAGCATGCTGATTTACTGGCCCCTGATCGGATTTATATAATGAAGAAAAAAATCATATAAGAACAGAATTCACATCCATAAATCAAAAAACTGGAGTCTACCATGTTTAAGACATCAAGCTATATCATGCTGGTTGATGATGAAAAAGATTTTGTTGAAATGCTGGGCCTGCGGCTCAAGGAAAACGGGGAAAACATCATTCCCGCCTATAATGGCAGAGAATGTCTGGATACACTGGAAAAAAAACAGATTGATGTTATTATCCTGGATGTTAAAATGCCGGGTATGGACGGCATTGAAACCTTAAAGCAAATAAAGGCCCGGCACCCGCTCGTTGAAGTGATTCTGCTCACCGGGCACGGCACGATACAGTCGGCGGTGGAAGGCATGAAACTGGGCGCGTTTGATTTTCTGCTCAAACCGGCTGATTTTACGGAGTTGACTGAAAAACTCAACAAAGCCAGGGAACGTAAAATAGAGCAGATGGAACGGATACAAAAAGCAGAAACCGCCATGCTTCTGCGGCAAAGTAAACTTTAGGCCGATCCGCTGCCACATTTTCAAGCCTGGCATGGACAAAAAAACATGGATGGATAAACCTGATATGACCGATGAAATCAATGTGCTGCTGGTAGATGATGAAGATGATTTCCGGCAGATTCTTGCCAAACGTCTCACCCGCCGGGGGATGTATGTCCGCCAGGCGGATCGGGGGCAAAAAGCCCTCCAGATGATGGAAGAGCAGCCGGCTGACATTGTCATTCTGGATTTCAAGATGCCGGGCATGGGCGGCCTTGAATGCCTGAAAAAAATTAAAAAAATGCCAGGCTTGACCGAAGTAATCCTGCTCACCGGCCATGCAGATATCCATTTCGGTGTGGAGGGCATCAAAGCGGGGGCATTTGACTATCTGGCCAAGCCCGTGGAGCTGGATCACCTGGTCCGTAAAATCAAACAGGCCCATCACAAGATCAAACGCCTGATCGGGGAAAAGGAGGCGGCCGCTTTCAAAGAACGGGTCAAACAGCAGATGGTGGTGGCTGAACGGCTGGCAGCCCTGGGCACCATGGCCAGCGGGGTGGCCCATGAAATCAACAATCCCCTGGCCGTTATCCAGGATGCTGCAGGATGGCTTCAGCAGATTCTGGAAAAACCGGAAATGCAGGATCTACCGCGCAAAGATGATTTTCAAAAAGGGCTGGAACGGATTCACAATGCTGTGACAAGGGCCGGCAGAATCACCCAGCAGCTCTTGCAGGCTGTTAAAACCCAGTCTACGGAAATGGCTGATCCTTCCACCTTTGTGGAAGTGGATCTGATCAAACTGGTCAATGAAGCCATCTCCCTGGTGGAACCGGAAGCGGCCATGAAGCAGGTAACAATTGAGCTGGAAAGTGATGATCCGCATCCGTCAGCCTGGAGTGACCCTTTGCAGCTGCTTCAGGTGTTGCTCAACCTGTTGAGCAATTCAGTCCAGGCAACCCATGAAGGGGGGAGGATCATTATCTGTTTGAAAGTTTCCGTGGAAGAGGTGACCATCATTGTCAAGGATAACGGCTGCGGGATTTCCGAAGAAAACCTTTCCCGGATTTTCGAGCCTTTTTTCACCACCAAAGAGGCGGACCAGGGAACCGGTATGGGACTTTACGTCTCCTGGGGCATTATTACCAGCCTGGGGGGCTTGATCTCCGTGGAAAGCGAACTCAACCAGGGAACCACATTCACTATCTCCCTTCCGGGAAACAATGGGGTAAAGGAAACATGACTGAAGAAAAAAAGAACCTGGGGTCCAGCGGCACAACAGATGCCCGGGAAAACAACCAGATCCGGCTGCTGCTGGTGGATGATGAAATCCCCTATGCCGACGTGCTTGCCAACCGGCTGGGCAAACGGGGATTTACTGTACAAAAGGCCTACACCAGCCCGGAGGCACTTTTGATTTTACGCACCCAGCAATTTGACGTGGCTGTTCTTGACCTGAAAATGCCGGATATGGATGGCATTGAACTTTTAAAAATCGCTAAACAGGTGGACCCTTCCCTTCAGGTCATCATGCTGACCGGCCATGGATCGGCTGAAGCCTGTGAAAAAGGCCTGGCTTTAGGTGCCTATGATTATCTCATGAAGCCCTGTGAACTGGATACCCTGGTTGAAAAAATCCATGAGGCCTTTGCGCAGAAACCTTTGGATCAAAGGGGTCCTGAGTCCTAAATTCCACAGGTCTTCATGAAGATTAGAAACCTGCTTTAACACATCGGTGAGGTACAATATACCGGCAATTTGCTTGCTTGCCTTTTATCAGTAGCAGTGATTGTTTCATCCTGTGTCGGATTTTTTTACAACCTGGAAACAGCTTCACCCATTTTTTTACCGCTGCCTGATATCCGTGCAGTGACAACTACCATGAATCCCTCATTTTCCGGGCAATTGACCCCAACAGAAAAACTGGCACACCCATTGCATTACCTGTTTTGCATATTGGGTTGTTCGCAATGTAACGCAATTACAGCAAAGGAGGGGTTCGATGCCGATGACAAACGTATTGATCATAGACGATGAGGAACGGTTTCTACAAACCACCCAAAAACTTTTGGAAAAGAAGGGTTATACAGTCTATACTGCTACCAACGGCTTAAGCGGTATCACCCGGTTAAAAGTCAAACGCGTCGATGTGGTGATTCTGGACGTAAAAATGCCCGGCATGGACGGGGTCGAGGTACTGCGGAAAATCAAGGCTGATTTTCCGCTGGTGGAAGTTGTCATGCTCACGGGGCATTCCACCGTGGAGAGTGCCATTGAAGGTCTTCAGCTGGGTGCGTTCGATTATCTGACCAAACCGTGCGATATTCCGGTTCTGATCCAAAAGATCGATGCGGCCGGTGATAAAAAGAAATCCGCTGAAGAAAAAATCAGGAAAGCCAAACTGGATCGCATCATCAGTCATCCTCTGGAACTGTTTTCAAAAGATGAATAAATCCGAAGGCTCGCCGCAGTCGGCGCAAACAGATCGGATCCTTAAATTTCACAGGCCTCCATAAGGTCGCATACCTGTTTGAACACATCGGTAAGGCGCAGAATACCGACAATTTTCTTACCCCTGGTCACCAGCAGCGATTGTTTCTGTCCCACAACCATCTGGTGAATGGCGGTATTGATGGATTCACCTTCTTCGATATACTCCGCTTTACCTGTTTTCTCCATGATATCCTTGACCTTTACGGCAGCAGCTTTGCGGCAGATATCATCAATGGGCTTTTGCCACAGTCCGTAAGTTTCCATGGAATTTCGGATGGCATCCACATCCACATGCAACAGGGCCAGGTTGTCCAGTTCATCCAGGCCTTTGTATTTTGGTTCCAGACTTCTGAGTACATCCAGTTGCGCCAGTTTACCCACAATCTGCTTTTTATCGTCAAACACCAGAACGGCCCGATGCTGATACCTGTTCCGGGCAAATTGTTTCTGGGCCTGTTTCAACGCCTGAACAGCTTCGAACAGGGTGGCATCCTGCTGCACCGTGGCATAGTCTGCCAGCGGGATCATCATTTCCTTGACGGTCTTGGTCTCCATGTTTTACCTCCTCTCATATGAAAATTCAATTTTCAAAAAAAATGAAAACGGGTTCCGGCTTTTGCCGGAACCCGTTGTTTATTCAATATTTATGCGGGCCAGGGCAGCCACCGCCAGTACCCCAGAATCACCCAGAACCACAGCAGTGCAAAAGAGATCAGCAGGACAAAAAATCCATGGACAAAGAAATCTTTCATGGTGATCAATTGTTCTCCAGTTTCATAATCTTTGCTCAAGGCAAATATGATGGCATTGTTGGGGGTGCCGATGACCAGCATATGCGCAAAGGAAGAAGCAAACGCGGTGGCCAGTCCGATCATGATGGGAGAGGCTTCGGCAATGGTTGCCATGGGCACGGCAATGGGACCGATGGCCGCCACAGTGGCACCGTCACTCATGAAATTGGTGAGCACCCCGGTAAAAAGGGAGACGGCAATGCTCAAGCCGGCGGCCGTGCTGGTAAAAAAATCAGGCAGGTACAGTATAAAGGTGTCGGCAATATACAGGGCCGCGCCCGTGGCTGCCAGCCCCACACCCATGGCACTGGCGGCGGCATATAAAGCCACCACATCCCAGTGTATCGAGTTGACCTCTTTCCACCGCAGAATGCCCAGAACGTTCAGGGCCACCAGGGCCAGAATCACCGGCCCGCCCATGCCGAACCGGTCGGAAAAAGCAGACCACGTAATAATCAGCACCACCAGAACCCCGGCGGTTTTGTATTCATCCGTGGTCATTTTACCGATCTTTTCCGCCTCCCGTTTGACTGCAACAGAAATGTTCAGATTCTTGACCTGGACTTTTCTGTGCATGACCAGATAGAAATACAGGCCAACGGCAATGGCTGCCACCGGCACAAACGGCAGGCCGTACATCACCCACTGGCCGAATGAGAGCGGAATGCCGTAATCCCCCAAAATGCCGATCATAATGGCATTTCGGCCCCCGGCTGCCGGAGACCCGGGTCCGCCCAGATTACAGGCATAGTTCAGGGTCAGCATCATCATGAGCACCAGGGCCTTGTCCTTGGACACCCCGCCGGCTTTCATGGCCCCCATGTAAACCATCATGAAAAGCGGGGCGATAAACGCAATCAGGGCATGTTCAGACAGAAAAGAGGCGGAGACGGCAATCATGGGGGCAAACAGAAGCGACATGCGCAGCAGAGATGTGGTGGGCCCCAGCAAAAGAATGCCGATACGCCGGTCCAGACCGGTTTTGGAAATGGCCGTGGCCATTGCCAGAACACCGAATATGAAAAACACCGCATCCTTGGCATACGCCTTTGCCACCCCGTCCGGCGGCAGAATATTGAAAAAATACATCAACACCCCCACCAGCAGGGCGGTGATACCGATGGGAACGGCACCCGTGGCCCAGAACAGCGCGGCCACACACAAAATTCCGATCATGATATGGGTACGCTTCATTACCCCTTCAGGTCCCACCAGCACTTTGGTGACATTGCCGTCAGTGTCCTTGACTTTTTCATACAGGCTGGCACGTTGGGCATAATAATGGGCCGGACTCTGTCCTTCCGACAATTTGCGGTAATCGCCGAACCCCCTGATAACCTCTTCCTGGGGACTGCCCTTCTCCGTGGTCAACAGCGAATGCAGGCGATCGGAAGGCGGCAGAAAATACAGGAGCGCAAAAATCAGCGCCCCCAGAATCAGAAACCCGGGACGGCGGTTCTGCACCCCGATCAGCCAGGTCATCAGGTTTTTCTTTTCAATATCCGGTATTTCATGGCGCGCCATGGCATAATGGCGCTCCTGGCGGGCGGATTCAATAATTTCGACAATTTCATCCAGGGGACAGGGTTTTTGAAGAAACCCGTACACATCATGTTTGCCCGTGACCCGGGCCGATTCGACATCGCCATGCCCGGTGAGCATGACAATCTGGACCTCCGGACGGATCTTCTTGAGTTCCCGCAGGGTTTGAACCCCGTCCATGCCCGGCATTTTCAAATCCAGGAGCACCACCTCGGGATTGTCATGCCGCACCATCTTGATGGCATCCTCGCCGTTGTCGACATCGATCACATGGTAACCGCGCTTGGAAAGCCGCTTGGAAAGGGTGATACGAAACTGATCTTCATCATCGATCAGCAAAACAATGGGTCTGTCATCCGGTGTTTCCGCCATCTCTGACTCCTTTTCGCTGGTCTTAAAAAATCTGCTTGAAAGCGTTCCTGCCGGGCATACTTCCGGCACTCAACCAACCTGCAAACTCGGATGAATTGCGTAAAAGCTGGTTTTCACCTGCCCCGGGTAGTGATCTTCTTCATCTGTGCTTCAATGATTTTTTCCTCATGCCGGCGCTTTTTTGCGGCTGCCTCGGTCACCTTCTCCACCAGGACATCGATATCGCTGGGTTTCATCAGATAATCAAACGCCCCCATTTTCATGCCTTCGATGGCGGATTCAACCGTGGCATGTCCGGTGAGCATAATCACTTCCACCAGGGGAAATTGCTTTTTGATCTCCTTGAGGGTTTCGATCCCGTCCATGCCCGGCATCTTGACATCCAGGACCACCACTTCCACCCGCTTGTTTTCCGCAAGTTTCTGCAGGGATTCTTCACCGCCGTATGCCGGCAGAACATCCATGTTCCGTTTGGTCAACCGCTTGATCATGGTATCCACGAACGGAACTTCATCATCCACAAGTAAAATGTTTGCAATAGCCATCGTTTATATTCTCCTTAACTTTTTGGTGCTGATGTATCCAACGGCAGCACAATGGTAAATGTCGTTCCCTCATCCAGTTTGCTTTCCACATCGATCCGGCCCCCCATTTTATTGATGATGCCATAACAGATGGAAAGGCCCAGACCGGTCCCCTTGCCCACCGGCCGGGTGGTGAAGAACGGATCAAAAATCCGTGCCAGATTATCCGAGGGAATGCCGGGACCGTTATCATTGATGCCGATCGAAATATTCTGGTCATCCACCCCGGTCATGATGGTTATTTTCCCCCCGGTTTTTTCCATGGCGTATACGGCATTCTGCAAAATGTTCATGAGCACCTGCTGAATCTCCGTGGCAGATGCCTGGATAGCGGGCAAATCCGGGTACAGCTGCACATCCACATCGATATTGGCATATTTGAATTTCTGGGACAAAAGGTCCACCACTTCGGTCACAAACTCGTTGAGCTGCAGGGTTTCCACCCGGGAATCGGTTTTTCTGGCAAAGCTGAGCAGCTTGTGGGTAATGCCTTTGCACCGGTGCCCCTGGGTCTCTATCTGATTCAATGCCCGTTTGAATTCCTCAAAATTATCTGCTTTGTCTATGCCCTCTTCCAGCAGGTCCTGAATCCAGCCGGCTTCTTCCACCATGATGGCCACCGGGTTGTTGATTTCATGGGCGATGCCGGCGGCCAGTTCTCCAATGGAAGCAAGTTTGCCGGTCTCCACAATCTGCTGGTTCATCACCTCTTTTTCAGAGTCCAGCCGGGCGATACGCTTCACCAGCTGTCCGGAAATAAAAAACGCCATGAAAATAATCACCAGGGCACCGGCAAGTGAAATAAAAATTGCAATGATCTGGGTTTCATTGAGTTTGGCAAACGCGTCTTTTTTCTCTTGCTGAAAAATCAGCAGCCAGTCGTCATTTTTCAGAAAGGCGGCAATCACCAGAACCCTTGTACCGCTCTCCCCCTTTTTTTCTACGGTAAATGTGGTGTATTGATGGGGCGGGGTGACCGTATAACGGTTTGTCTGAGCTTCATACTCCCGGGCAATCTCAAACAATTCATTCTGGCCCAAGACGGAAGGGGCGATGATATTGTCTCTGGATTTATCTCCCCGGGCATCTTCACCCATTTGAAACAGGTTCGTATACTGCTGCATGGTCAGTTTGGGCGTGCCTTTGGGCGGCCGGGTCTGGAACTCCCCCTGGCGGTTCATGATAAAAGCGGTCCCGGTTTTGCCCATGGTAAAATCATCCACCAGGGTATTGAAGGCCATGAAATCGATGGTGGCCCGAACCAGCCACGTCCGCCCTTCCCATTCCCGCTTTACCGCCACAATGAAATGGGGCTGGCCCCGCAGACCCAGAAACACATCACTGATATAGGTATCTTTGACAATAGCTTTCTGAAACCATTCAGAACTACTGTAATCCGCCTGATCCAGGTCAAACGGACCGGCATAGGAAACCTGACGGCCGTTGTCATTGATGACCCCCAGATCCACAAACACATAGCTGTAATCTGCCTGAAGGGCCCGCAGCCGCTGCTGAAGGAACGGTTTTTCCTTGAGTAAAGAAAAGTCATAGCTTTTGGACAGATAATTGATATCACTGAGTTTCTGCTTGAGAAAATCATCAATCTTCTGCCGGTGCTTGAGTACCAGTTCATCTAGATGGGCATGCACCATCTTGTTTGCATACACATGAAACTGATAAAGAATGATGCCGGTGACCAGCACCATGGGGGCCAGTGAAACAACGACAATACGCAGGGCTATCTTGAACCTGAAGTCTGCATAGTACGCCGGTCCATGGTTTTTTTTATTCTGATTCTCAGCCACCGGTTCCGTCCTGTTCCAAGGAAAAATCTCCCCATTTTCAACTATGTTATGATTTTCAATCCCACATTTTTAAATTTCTTTTATTGTATTTACAGCTATTTTGTCAAATGGAATCGAAATAAATTTATAGGTGTCGATTTTTTTTACAACCTGGAAAATATTTTTAATCTGATTTTGAATATCTGACTGGTCACCCGTGGAACAATCAACACACTCCTGTTTT
>JAABTU010000343.1 GCA_011389715.1 Desulfotignum sp. | reverse complement strand
TTGTTTTATCATTTTTCATTCTGCCTTTCAGGGGTAGCAGCCAATGATATTTTGCTATTAAAAACCATCCTTCACCCCGAATTTATTCTTGAAATCATTGTAGCTGTTGACCCAGTCAAACTGAATGTCATCGGAAACCGCTTTAAAATGGAGTTTTCCACAGTTGATTTTGGCGGTTTCCACCCCGGTCAGGCCGCTTGCCGCTTTGTCGGTTTTGGTTTCCACAATGAAATACAGTTTCATTGTGTTTTCAGGATGGCGGTATACAATGGCCCAGTCGGGTGAATAATGGCCATATGGCGTATCAATGACAAATCCGCCTTTTTTCAGCTTGGTGAACAGGAATACATTGTCATTTTCCTCCAGCTGTTGGGCGAAATCATATTCCCCGTCGCTGTCCATGCGATAATATTGATGCAGGGCTTTGCGCTGTTTTTCCCGAGTTTTGTAGTATTTTTTAGATTGTTGCAGCAGGTTTTCGTCCACGATATCCGCTTCAAAAATCCGGGTACTAGCCAAACAGTATCCATTGATGACTTCATATGCTTTGATGTTCAGGGCTTTCTGATCTTTGAGCAGCCGGGATATCTTCTGTGTCACCAGCTCCAGAATGTCCTGCTTCTGGAGCATTTTTGGTTTTTCAAGGCCCCGGATGATTTTCATGATGGCCAGCCGGGGGAGCATGGTGTGATACATGATCTCATCCACAATCTCCAGCAGCGATCTTTGAGAAGAACCCTTCGGCCATCCGGACACCACCTCCACCACCTGGTCTGCTTCAAGGGTGAGCTTAAATTTCTGAGCCTCGTCAAATCCACCTGTTGCCGTGTTAATCCCATAGTCGTTTGTATCGCTTTTGTGGTGCAAATCATCATTCAAAGCGGTGATGCAGTCCTGAATAAAGACGTTCTGATCCAAGTCAAAACGATACAACGCCCGCTTCATCAGATGCTGCTTGAGATGATCCAGAATCTTTTTGAACGCATCTTCGGTCACATATCCCCATTCCCGGTTCTCAGGCGGGGGATCATCCCCATTTTTGATGGGAATCTTATGGGTTCCCCGCTGATGCATCAGTTCAACAAAAGCCTTCCTGATATGTATGGCATGCTCCTTGAGGGTTTCATTTGAAAAATCAATGGTCTCAATTTTTTCTGCCGCCCTGGTCAGGATGTTTTTATCATTGATGATCTTGTGGGTGTGCAGTTCATTTTTGAAATCATTTACCAGTTCCGGAGTGATCTTGTCCGCCGAGATACCCGCCTGTATCAGGGAGTTGGCAAGAATCTGCGCCGTGACCTCATCCTTGTTGAAATCCATGCTCTCATTGTAATTTTTTTGCAGTGCTTCGGCAAAATGATCATAGTGGTCATTGGCAATGACAGTCAGTTCGTTGATTGTTTCATCTTTGATCCGTTTGCCATGAATGTCCACGGGCAGGCGCAACCCCCGGCCGATCTCCTGTTTTTTGGCAATCTCGCTGGCGCTGACTTTTAACGTGCAGAGGGTGAAAATATTGGGATTGTCCCAGCCTTCCCGCAAAGCGGAATGGGAAAAGATAAAGGCCAGGGGGGTGTTAAATGAAATCAGTTCGTCTTTTTTGTTCAGAATCAAAGCAATTCCTCGGTCAATGTCTTCCTGGGATTTTTTCAAAAATTCATCATCGCCTTTTTTGGGATTTTTCTTATACTCAACCTCCCGGACCATATTGTGTTTATCCCTGGCAAAATATCCTTCCCGGACATTGGCGGTATCGGTATAACCGGGAAACAATGACGCGTACTGCTCAAACTTTTTCCGGTATTTTTCTGTGTGAATCAGTTCCTGGTAAATTTCATCAAATATACGCAGATATTGGCCCCGGTTGTCCTCTCGGGCATCATCGCGCACCATTTTCACGGCATCGATAAAAAACAGGGTCAGGGTTTTGACGTCAACCCCGGCATCCAGGATATCAAACTGCTTGTCCAGATGGTTTTCAATGGCCAGGCGGATCTGGATGCGGACGGCCTCCTCCTGGGTGACATCCTTGTTGCTGGTGCCTTCATCCAATTCAAAAGAGCCGCTGGATGTGGCGATTTTCAAGGGCTTCATCTTATGAGGATTTTCCGCGATACGCATATGGACATACTGGTCCAGCTGCCCGGACAGATCAAACAAGGAATCCCCGCCCAGCACGGAAAATTTTTTCAGCCGGATCTTATCTCCCTGCTGCCGGTGAAAAATTTCAATCCGTGCCTTGAGATCTTTGGTCATGCCCATATACCGCACAAAGGCAAAATCTTTGGGTATCATCCCATAAACGGTCTTCACAAGTATCCGCTTGACCAGATCCTGCTGAAACGCTTCAAAAGAATCCAGTTTGTAAACCATGTTAAACGGGAACTCTTTTTTATGAGTCGCGGAATACTTGAGGATAAACAGCGGGTTCAACTCATTGATGGCCTGAATCGATTTGGAAGGTTTTCGTCTATCTCCTTCAATACGCTGGGGCTCATCCAGAATCACCACCGGTTTAATCTCTTTGAGTTCTTCCCAGATCACATGGCCGGATTCATCTGCATTCTGGATTCTGGTTCTATCCGCGGCAAAGGCCTGCATATTGATGATGCAGATATTCAGGTTCTGCAGCTCAATAAATCCGATCATCTGGTTGGAGCCGCTTTCATACACAAAACAGTGTTTGGTGATATCCAGATTGTAAATGGTTTTCAGGTGATCCTTTAGCATGGTGACCGAATTTTCCACGCCTTTCCGGATGGCAATGGACGGCACCACAATCATGAACTTTTTGATCCCATAGGTTTTGTAAAGTTCTAAAATGGTGCGCAGATACACATAGGTTTTGCCGGTACCGGTTTCCATTTCAATGCCGAAATTGCCGTTGTGAAGGGCATCATCACTGAAAAGCCGGTTTTCCAGCTGAATGTTCCGCAGATTGTCCAGCATCCGGGTTCCCATGGTGATATGGGGATTCCGGCCCTCACCGCCTGCCAGAGACGATTTGCCGGCATACAGCCCGTGAAGCTTTTTGGGCAGTTCATCAAACAAAGCCACCGTGCTCTTTATGGCACCCGTCTGGTGGGCCAGGTTGTCTTCAAATTGAAATGTT
>JAABTU010000342.1 GCA_011389715.1 Desulfotignum sp. | reverse complement strand
ATGTGATGCGCCAGCGGCCCAACGTGTTCTGGATGGAGCAGCTCGGGGCCAAGGTGGTGCCGGTGACCGACGGCACGAAAATTTTGAAAGACGCCATCAACCAGGCGTTCCGGGACTGGGTGACAAATATGGACACCACCCACTATGTGCTGGGCACGGCCTGCGGCCCCCATCCATTTCCGGAAATGGTCACCTGGTTCCAGTCCATCATCGGCATCGAGGCCCGGCAGCAGATCCTGGACCGGGAAGGACGTCTGCCGGACCGGGTGTATGCCTGTGTGGGCGGCGGCTCCAATGCCATGGGCCTGTTTTCCGGTTTTCTGGATGATCCCGTGGAACTGGTGGGGGTGGAAGCCGGCGGCAAAGGCATCCATTCCGGACAGCATGCGGCCCGTCTGTCTTCCACGGATGCCGCTTCCGGCATTGCCCAGGGATACAAAACCGTTTTTCTCCAGGATGATGACGGGCAGATGAAAGAAACCCACTCCATTTCCGCGGGCCTGGATTACGTGGGGGTGTCCCCCATTCTGGCCCACATGCATGAAAACAGGACCGCCCGGTTTGAAAGCGCCACGGATGCGGAAGTGGTGGATGCACTGAAACGGACCATGAAAACCGAAGGCATCATCCCGGCCCTGGAATCGGCCCACGCCTTTGCCGGGGCGTTCCGGGAAGCACCGGCCCTGTCCGGAGACCAGATCCTCATCATCAACCAGTCCGGCAGGGGCGACAAGGACATCTTCACGGTGGCCGACGCCCTGAACGACCCGGACTGGAAAACCTTTATCCAGACAAAGGCGGCACAATACCATGCTTGAATCCTATATCCGGGAAAAACAGAAAAAAAAAGACCTCCTGCTCATGACCCACATTGTCATGGGATATCCCAGTTTTGACGACTGCCATGCCATGGTCCGGCACATGGTGGGGGCCGGCGTGGACCTGATGGAGCTGCAGATTCCTTTTTCCGAACCCATGGCCGACGGCCCGGTGATTCTCAAGGCCAACCAGAAAGCCCTGGAGCAAGGCACCACCGTGGCAAAATGCATGGCATTTGCAAAAGAGATGGCCGCCCGGTATCCCATCCCGTTTCTGTTCATGACCTATGCCAACATCCCTTACCGGTTCGGGATGGCAGCGTTTGCAAAAACCACTGCAAACATCGGCCTGACCGGTGCCATTGTTCCGGATCTGCCCATGGAGGAAGGCGCTGAATATATCCAGGCCATGCAAAAAAACCATTTGTCCCCCATCCAGATGTTTTCGCCCGGCACCAGTGATGCCCGCATGGCACAGATTGCCTCGATTGCCTCGGGCTTTATCTATTGCCTGGCCAGAAAAGGCGTGACCGGGGCAGACACTGACTTGTCCGATGATCTGACCCGATACCTGGCCCGGTGCCGAGAAGCGACTTCCGTTCCCCTGGCCGTGGGGTTCGGCATCCAAGACAAGGCAGACATGGATTTTCTCAGAGGAAAGGCCGATATCGCGGTCATCGGGTCCCAGACCCTCCGGGTGATGGAAGAGCATGGGGTGAATGCTGTCAGGCAATTTATCCAGGACCTGTTTTCGCGCAGCTCAGCCTGAGACAAGGCCTGGTTGACAAAACCTGTGAAAAATTTTTGTCTGGACTTTCGAGGGTGATTGTGGAATGAAATACCCTTTTCATGTCTTAAACCCTCTGATTTTTTGAACCGGATCTGTCAAAAAGCACTCGCCCCCCTCGCAGAAATAAAGCCTCTCGTATGTCTCCCGGCAAAGCTCACACAGATCATGTCCACCCCGGCAGGTCCGACATGGCGTTTCCTTCACCGGCCCGGATGCGCCGCAGCGCTCACACTTGGAAATCATGTTGTTAGGCCTTATTTATCCTTGCACAACCATACCACAAACGATATAAACTCCATAGATAAAATAGTCGTATCCGGCTCTGGCCAGCGGCTCTGTTCAACAAGGTTTTGGTTATGAAAAAGTCTACAGAGGCGAACTTAACATTGAACGACGCAACTGGGAAAAACAATGTCTTTCGTAAGTAGGTGGGTAGAGCTGGTTTATAAAATAGCCGCGGGAGATTGGAGAGCGAGGGTTGTACTTGCTCCAATTGTCGCTACCCTTTATTTTTCTCTGATTGCCTTCTTTGTCTTCCTGTCTCTTGCTGTTGATCAATGGCTGAGTTGCCCCAGAGTATACAACTCCTTAATCTTTGTCATCGGGTTGTTTTTTATTATATTTGGTATATTCCTTACGCTCTTTTCAATCGCCTTATTCCTTAGGGCGCGAGGTACTCCTGTTCCCGTCAGTCCCCCTCCAAAGCTTGTAACAACCGGCCCATACAGATTTGCTCGCAACCCCATGCTTTCCGGCATTTTCATCCAGCTTTTCGGCCTTGGCATTGCTTTGGGTTCATTATCATTGACGCTTATCTTTACGCCACTATTTATCATCATTAACGTGTGGGAGTTGAAGAAGGTTGAAGAGCCAGAATTGTTAAAGAGGCTGGGAGAACCTTATGCGGAATACAAGAAACGGGTACCGATGTTTTTCCCATTTTTGTAAAAAAAACAAGAAACTGAGGAGGGGCACCTGGGTTGCGGGTTTTCCGCTTTAGATCTACAGTGAAACACCTGGACAGTAGAAGCAAAAATGATGGACTGTGGTTTTCTGTGCCGCCAGCATCGCCCGAAGCATTGGCATGCCGGAAAAAACCGGGACATACCGGAGAGATCCTTTGTGACCATTTGGCGGAAATGGCAGTATTGCCAAATCCGCCAAATGCCGATTTTTAAAAAAGGCCGCCCTTCTGTCTTATCTTAGTATCTGAAGCATGACCTCATAAATGTCCTTGCGGTGTCCGATGGCATACACCACCACCCTGGTGTTGACATCATCGATCCGGTAGACAACCCGGAAACGTTTCAGCTTCAGGGATCGGAACAGGGCCAGTTCGTTTTGCAGCGGCTTGCCAGAATATGGATTTTCATTAAGCCCTTTGAGTCCGGTTTTGATATTTTTCCGGGTTTCAGGGTGCAGGCGGGCAAACATGTCAGCCGCAGAAGCCGTCAATTTTACCTGAAATATCACTGCAGATCTTCCAGATCCATGAGCGGTCTGTCA
>JAABTU010000341.1 GCA_011389715.1 Desulfotignum sp. | reverse complement strand
CTGCCCCTTACTGTTTTCCTGCCCACTGGTGTTTTCCTGCCCATTAATGATTTCCTGTCCGCCGCCGGCTTCCTGCCCGCTCTCCGGGCCTGGGACACGGATCTTTGCCGTACTGTCAGTCCGGGGGGTGTGCAAAAAATTTTGTATCTGCTGTACTTCTTTCAATACCCCCCCCCGAACCTGAAATCAACCCCACCGGCATTGACATTGATCAACACCAGGAACACCGCCACCATGGCTGTCAGCGGCACAAGTGTTGAGCGAGATACCAGAGAAATCCTGTTTTTTGCTGAAAAATATCCCAGCACCACCCCGAAAAGTATCAATTCCAAAAAGACAGCCACCCATCCGGCAAGGCTTTGGATATACACCACATACACCATCATCAGACAGGTACCTGCGGCAGAAAGCCAGATCATGGCGGATGATTGGGATCTGGCCAGCACATATAAGCCCAGGGGGATTACCAGCACCATGAACTGGGAGGCCATATTCCGGTTGGCAAACGTTGCGGCCGGGGGCCGGGCCTGGGGTATCAGGGAAAATCCGAACAGGTACTGGCAGATACCGATAAGGGCAATGCCCCAGCCGGCAAGCACCAGGGCCGTGATTATTTTATCCGGCAGGTGGAAGGCCGGCCGACCGGTTTCAGAATCCTTTACACTGCTTTCAGCATCCTTGACACAGGCCTGCACCACCACCTGATAAAACATGGCCATTGCAAATATCTGGACAAACACCAGGACCACTTCAAACCGGTTCACAGCCCAGAACAGGGACACCAGACACCACAGAGCCAGCCCGGCCAGGGGCCAGACCAGAGGAGAGGATACAAGCACCAGCTTTTTTTCTACCAGGGTCTGTTTCACCACCCAGACCCCTGCCAGCAGTATTGCAGTGACCTGCACAAACGCATTCTGGGCAAGATTGGCAGCATCACGCAACCCGGGGATCATCACAAAAGGGGCGGCAAATACGCAGCAGACAATGGCCCATCCCAGCAGGTTGTCCCACTGCCCGGCCTTTCTGGCATGTTCTTCCTGACGGTCAATCTTCAGGACTTCTTTTACCTGGGCCTCAGATAATTCTGTCCGGGCAGCGATAGCCCCAACAGACAATTTGGGGTAACTGCGCCGCACCAACTGGCGTTTTTTCTTTGGAATACCCATAAGAATTCAATATTGCCATAGAAAAAAAAATCTTGCAATACGTTCGTGCAAGTGGTTGTATTGTTTTATGGATGTAACTGTTTTTCCCAAAATTTTTACACAAGGAGGCTTTGTTATGGCAAAATATTTTCTGGGAATTATTTTTATGCCCCTGTTTTTTTTCTTCAGTGTTTCAACTGGCTTTTGCCAGTGCGGTGCGGTGGCAAATGATTTTTCCATGACACTGCCCTGTGTTGGGTACGGCGGGGGCCATTTCTCCCTTACCTTGACCCCCTACAACAACCCGACTGATCCATCCGGGCTTTACTGGCAGTTTGGCACCATTACCCCTGCAACAGCTTCTGCCTCCTGCGCCCAGGCTGATTCCGCTCTTAATATCACAGCTCCCTGCGTATACTTTTCCGGCATCAATCTTTCTGTAACCCTTGAAAAATTTGACAACCCGGCAGACCCGGACAACCTGTACTGGAAAATGGGGTCCCAGTACACTGTCAATCCGGTAACAATTTCCGAAATATCCGGGGATACAACCCCCTGCTTTGACCCTTCAATTTATACTGATCCCCAGTTTCTGACAGCGATTAATGAATCTATAGCCTGTGCCAACCAGTGCAGCGATGACCCGGCCTGCCTGATGGCCTGCATGCCTGACCTTGGTCTGGGAAGTGCTTTTTCTCTGGCATTTACCCTTAACAATCCTGGGGCCGCCCCGGTCAGTTTCACACTTCCTGCCGGGGCCTATTATGAGCCGGGCGCATCAGATGTCCAGCCCATGCTGGTGATCACTGACCAGACCACCACAGTGGAACCGGGATCCACCACTGTGTGCATTCCCACCTACTGCATGGATAGTCAGGCTGCTTCGCCCTCGGCCGGAGATGTTTTTTCCACAGGTGATATTGCCCAGAATTCCTGCCTCCTGGACATAATAAATCTGCTGCGGGACAGCGGTGATATATCCATGACAGATTCTTCGGTGATTCAGGATGCTGTGTGGTCCTGTATGGAAACAGGGGCCATTACCACTGACCAGCAGACAGCTATTGCCAATATGTAGGAAAATGCCAGGCATGGCCGGGGCCGGAAAATTGCTTGCCACAACCGGTATTCCGCCCTGGATATATTCAAAAACCTTGTTGGGTGCACAAAAATAATAGCTGAGACACACATTTTCAATGGGGGCAATACCGATATCAGCAGATGCACAATACCCGGTCACCTGTTCATAGTGCACCGGCCCGAAAAACGCCACCCGGTCCCCTACCCCGGCCTGTTGCGCAACCGCTGCAAGGTCTGCCTTGAACTGCAAAAACCCTGGTCCCATCATCACAAAAAAAATATTTTCACAGACTGCCAGACTTTTTATGACCGCTGCAAGGCCCCTGCCAAAGGTTATACCACCGGCATACAATAAAATCTTATGATTTTCACTGATGTGCAAGGCTTCTCTGAGCAGATATTTTTTTTGTTCCGGGTTGTCATGCACGCGGTGGGGGGCATTCATGATCAGGTGGGGCCGGCAAATGCCATGGGTCTGTTCCAGATATGCTGCAATGGAATGGCTGACCGTGATCACTGCATCTGCCTTTTTTATGTAGCGCTTTTCAAACCAGGTTTCCAAAGCAAGAAACCAGCCTGGCGGATGATAAGGCCGGTTGCGGAAAACAAACAGTTCATGGGAATCATATACCAGTTTTGCTTTGTATTTTTTGGCCATTCTGTGACAGATGTACAGGGTATTCAGGTCATGGGCATGGAAAACATCTGCCATGATCACTTTTTGGGAAAAAAATCGGGCAATTTTTCGATAAAAACCAAAAGTAAACACAATTTTTTTGGCTGTGGAAAAACCGAACTGCAACAGATTGCGCCATTTAGATTTTTTTTTGTCCCTTGACACTCCGGATCTGCCCGGACCCGCCCCGGCGTGTGCAACAACACAAGG
>JAABTU010000340.1 GCA_011389715.1 Desulfotignum sp. | reverse complement strand
TTCTATTGGCTATACAAGCTTCATGGCGGACAAGCAGATTGAGGATATTGCCTACTCTGAATTCAAGCAAAAAGTTGCAGCAGGTGAAGTTGCCAGCATCGAAGTAAAAGGCCGGAAGATAACCGGGCAATATGCTGAAGAGGAAAAAGAGGCACCAGATGAAGAAAAGGCCTCAGAAAAAGAAGCAGCGCCAGATAAAAAAGAGACACCAGAGGAAGCCAAAGGCACAGACCAGCCGGACCCTGAACCCGATGCTTTTTCCACGGTGATGCCGACTTTTGAAGATCCCGAGCTGATGCCGCTTTTAGAAAAAAACCAGGTGGAAATACATGCGGAACCCGATGAAACTAACTGGCTTGCCAGGGGATTGATCAGCCTTTTGCCCTGGCTGCTCCTTATCGGATTTTTTGTTTACGCAAACAAAAAGATGAAAGATCAGATGGGGGGACTGGGCGGGCCCAAAGGAGCGTTCGGGTTTGGTAAATCCAAGGCAAAAAAAATTCAAAAAGAAGAAGTTGACGTTACTTTCGAAGATGTTGCCGGCCTGGAAAACGCCAAAAAAGAATTAAAGGAAATGTCAGATTACCTGCGCGATCCCTCTGCCTATCTTGACCTTGGCGCTGAACTGCCCAAAGGGATACTGCTGGTGGGACCGCCGGGTACGGGAAAAACCCTTATGTCCCGGGCAATGGCAGGAGAGGCCAGTGTGCCGTTTTATTCCATATCCGGATCTGAATTTATAGAGATGTTTGTGGGGGTGGGGGCTTCCCGGGTCAGAGACATGTTCAAAGAAGCAAAAAAAAATGCACCTTCTTTGATTTTTATCGATGAGCTGGACTCCATCGGCAGGGTCAGGGGAACAGGGGTCGGCGGAGGACATGATGAGCGGGAGCAGACCCTGAACCAGATTCTTTCCGAAATTGACGGATTCGGCAAACAGGAATCCGTGATTGTGCTGGCCGCCACCAACCGCCCGGATGTACTGGATCCGGCTTTGATACGTCCGGGACGGTTTGACCGGAGGATCAGCCTGGAGATGCCCCGGAAAGAAGCCAGAAAAAAGATTCTCAAGGTACACCTCAACAAAGTCAAGAAATCGAAAGACATTGATTATGATCTGCTGGCCGGGGCCACCGTGGGCTTCAGCGGGGCTGACTTAAAAAATCTGGTCAACGAGGCAACCCTGCTTGCGGCCCGAAAAGGCAAAAAACAGGTGGAAATGGAAGATTTCCATGAAAGCCGGGATAAAATCATGATGGGGATCAAGCGCGAAGACAGGCTTTCCGACAAGGAAAAAAAGATGATCGCCTATCATGAAGCAGGCCATGCCCTTGCCGCCCTGCTGATCCCGGAAGCAGATCCCCTGAGCAAGGTAACCATCATTCCCAGGGGCAGATCTCTGGGTGCCACCGAACAGGTGCCGGAAGAGGACCGGCATAATTTGAGCAAGTCATATCTGCTTGGCAGAATCTGCGTGATGATCGGGGGCCGGGCAGCGGAGGAGGAGGTGTTTGATGATGTCACCTCCGGGGCCGGGGATGACCTGAAAAACGCCTCCCAGCTGGCACGGCGCATGGTGTGCCAGTGGGGCATGAGCGAAAAGGTGGGGCTCATGGTCTTTAAAAAAGGGGAGCCCCATCCCTTTCTGGGCAGGGAACTGACCGAGGACAAAGACTACAGCGAAGCCACCGCCGAGGTAATCGATGCAGAGGTTAAAGCCATTCTCCACAACAGCCATGACCAGGTGAAAAAAATCCTGCAGCAAAACCGTGAAAAACTGGACCGGCTGGCAGAAGAATTAATGGACAAAGAAACCCTGACATCAGAGGAGATAGAAGAACTGCTGGACCTGAAAGCGGAAAAAGAAGCCTGAACCTGACATCAGGAAGTCCGGCACTGCACCTGTCTGCAGATCTCCTGGTATTTTTTATACAGCTTTTGGGTGTCTTCTCTGCGGCACAGCTGGGTGGCTTCGGTCATCAGGGTGGCTGTGCCGGCAGCCATGCCGTAAAGCAGGGCATCCGTGAGTTTCTCATTTTGCTGCAGGGCCAGCACCATGGCCCCCACAAAGCTGTCCCCCGCCCCTATGGAGCTGACTTCATCGACCTTGTGCCCGGGAATGCGGATCTGCTCATTTTCAGAGGTAAGCAGTGCACCATCTTTGCCCAGGGTGAGCACCAGAACTTCACATTTGCCCTTCGCAATCATGTCCCGGCATACTTTTTCCTGGTCCTCTTCCCGGTCCAGGGAACAGCCGCACACATATTCCAGCTCCCGCTGATTGGGTTTGATCAGATATACGTCCTGGTCCAGGGCGTGCTTGAGTGCATCTCCTGATGTATCCAGAACTATCCTGGCAGGGCTGTCCTGGAAACGCGCTGCCAGTCTGGCGTACAGATCATCAGGCGCTCCCGGAGGCAGGCTGCCTGATGCCACCACATAGTCTGCGGCCCTGCCCTGCTCCGCTGCTTTGTCCAGACACTGCTGCCACTCCTGTTCACTGATTTCCGGACCCGGCAGGGCAAACCGGTACTGGTCCCCGGTTTTTTTCTCCTGAACAGCGATATTCTGCCTGGTGGTGCCGTCCAGGGCAACGGCGGCACTTTTGACCCCCTCTTCATCCAGCATGGTTTCAATGCTTTTGCCGGTGCTGCCCCCTGCAAGAAACACTGCAGTAGAGTTGCCCCCCAGACGGGTGATGGTGCGGCTGACATTTATGCCGCCGCCGCCGGGATCGATCATGACATTGCTGCAGCGCATTTTTTTGACCGGTTCCAGGGCATCCACTGCAGCGTTTATATCCAGACTCGGATTGATGGTAAAGGTTACGACGGGATTGTTTTCATCCATAATTGCTCCTCCTTGGAAAATATTTCGGATTTGGATAAAGGTATGGTCCCCTTTTTTTTTTCAAGCGTCCATCAGGTGTTTCCTGTATTTTCACAAATACAGGCATGTAAGAAAAATTTTTCTTTAGACACAAAGGACCCCATTCATTATGAATTTTACCGGCTCCCCATGTCGCGATGCTGTGCCGGTATATTATTGCATGCCGATTTTTTGCAAAATGGGTACTTTCCCCGATTTTTTCGTGAAGGAATCCGGGTTTATAAAGAT
>JAABTU010000339.1 GCA_011389715.1 Desulfotignum sp. | reverse complement strand
CCAAGCGCTGAACCCGGCCCTGTTTCCCGTCCAGTTCCAGGCCCAGGCGGGAAAAAGTTCCGTCCCGCGGACCTGCTTCTTTGAATCCCACGACAAAAGACTCTCCCGGCGCCAGAAAATAACGGCCGTCCCTGTACCGCACCTGGACGGCACCAGGGACGGCATTGTCCAGGCGCCACCGGTCCGGTGTGTTGATCCGCCCGCCTACGCTGAACAGCACCATTTCCGTCTGATCCAGGGACCAGGCCCGGGACTGCCAACGCATCCATTTGCGGAGCCTGTCCAGGCTGATGCTTTGGGATAAAAACGGTTCATCTTTCTGAAAATGCAACCGCCCGCCGTCCCAGGTCACCTGCCGCCCGGTTCCTTTCTCTTCCAGGACCAGGGAATGGGGCGTTGCCGTTATCACACGCACCCCTGCCTGGTCCACCAGGAATTCATCTCCCTGGGTCAGGGGCCTGCGCTTGAGCATCAGGGTATCTTGCAATGTAGTGCGGACATCGATTTTGCGGGTCCGGGCCACATTGTATATCACCCACTGATCTCCGGTGCGGCCAATTTTCATGTGCGCAGCTTCCGCCGCATCCGCTCCGGGATGCTGCGCCAGTTCTGTATGGCCGATGATGACCGGTACATCCGTGGGCATAATGGCCAAAGAAGACAGATACTGAATAGCCGGGGCTTTGGAGAGCAGTAACATTCCGGCCATTGCAAAAAAAATCACTGTCACTGCACAGACCCACAAAACCGGCTTCACGGTTGAGTCGAACATGAATTTATAAATCCTTTAAAATTTCTGCAATAATGGGTGCACAAACCCTGCCACCGGTATAAAAGGTACCATGCCCATGGGTCACCATACAGGCAAAGGCCAGCCGCTTATCCCCTTTCTGTTCCGGCTCCCGCCATCCCATGAACCAGGTGGTGAAAAAATGCTTCTGGCGTTCTTCAACCCCGTCTGTCACTTCCGCCACATTGGCGGTACCGGTTTTTCCGTACACCCGGTCCCGATGAGGATGATCTGCAAACGCCGTGCTGGCAGTCCCTTGAAGCGGTACTTTTTTCATGGCATTTCTGAGCAGATCCCGTCTTTTGCCGGAAATTTCCAGTGCATATCCGGAACCCGGCGGCACCTGATCATTTCCCACGGCCTGAATCAGGAAACCAGGGGGAACCGAACCGGTGGCAACGGCTGTTGCAACCCGGGCAATCTGGAGCGGTGATGTAACAACTCCCTGGCCAATGGCGTTCTGGGCCAAAATCCATACAAATCCGCCTTCTTCCGGATTCATCAGGCTCAATTCTCCGGTTGCCCCATACAAAACATCCCCCTGGGAGACCCTTTTTGCATAAGGTTTGCGCCCCCCCTGGAGCAGGGAAGCCACATTGCCCCCCAGGTCCAGGGCCGGCCCCCCAAACCCCAATTCCGAGGCGGTCCGGGCCAGGGCATAATCCGGAAAAGCGATCAAAGGATCTTCTTTTTTCCGCTGCACCCGTGCCTTGTCATAGGCAGCGGCCTTGTCCCCATCCATGAGCATCGCCAGCCGGGTAAACCAGACATTGACAGATTCCTGCACGGCCAGATTCATATCCAGCCGGTTATCAGCCTTTTCCATGAGCATCCCCAGGGACTGCCGGTTGAAATTAATGATTTTTCGGACACTCCCTCCCGGGATACCCGTATCCGGATAGGTCTGTCCGGTATACGGATTATACGCGCTTGTATCCAGAGTCAGCCCCGACGGATTGCCCCGGCGTTTCATCTGGGACATGGAATACCCTTTGATAAACTGCCTGACATCTGCCTGATGGTCCCATGCAGTCAGGCCTGCCAATGCCACCACAGGCTTGAATACCGACCCCGGCGCATTGTGGCGGTCCATGCCCTGCCATGCCCGGACCACCATGGGATCTTTCAAGGGATAGGTTCTGGAAAAGGACACCACATCCCAGGGATGGGTGCCGGGCAGAGGCACCGGGACTCCCGCAGCAGCCAGAATCGCGCCGGTGTCCGCATCCAAAATCACCACGGCCGCCTTGCGTTCATCCGCATACGGATCTGTATCCTCGGGAAAAAATGTACCCAGTTTTTGCGTCAGCACCTGCTGGGACCTGGCCTGAATCCGGGTGTCAATGGTCAACTGAACACGGGAAATATCCGCCCCCAGCCGGCTGCCGGCCAGCACCCCGGACAAGGCATAGGAATCCTGTTTTCCAAGACCCAGCAGCGCGGTGAGACCGATGGTCTGGGCAAGGGTTGTGGGTTCTCCCGACGGGGTTGCCAGTATTTTTTCATCCGCAGAAACAATGGCAAACTCCCCCGGCTGAAAATGGCGGCCCATCACCCGGGATTCCCATTCATACCCGACCCCTGTTTTGCTGATCTGTATACCGGGAACAGATCGTTCCTGGTTGGTTACAGGCGCAACCTCGATGGTCAATTCATGCTCCCCCGGCGGGAACGTCACTGTCACAAAAAAAGCGGTGCCCTCCTGCCGGGTACATTTTTTTTCTTTGGCACACAGAAAGCCAGGAGAGATCTTTGGCTGTGATGACACAAACCGGCCAATACCCTGGATCTGAATGGTCTGCTGTTCCTTCAAAACAAACCGCCGTTGAAACACCACCGGCTGATCCTGTTTTTGCGACACCGCTTTCCAGTCTGAAAATCCCGGGATCAGCCGGCCGTTGTTCACAAACCCATAGGACTCTGGCACATAGGTGCCTGACGGCAACGGCAGGGCCAGGGCACCTGAAGACCGGGCATGCCATCCATTTCCCTGGCCAGCCTGGAAATCTCCCTGGTTGTCGCGAATGGCTGCCAGACTGTGAGCCTGGTTCCACAGTTTCACCTGGGACCGTACCACACTGCCTGCCGGGGAATGAAACAGCGCGGTCAACAGACGGATCCGGTCTTTTGCCTTTTTTTGTTCATCCCTGTTTCTGCCGTCCGAATCCCTGAGCGCGGCCTTTTCCAGCATCAACTGATCTGCTGCCGGCAACATCAGCCCCAGGTCATCTTCAACAGATTCTACAATAATCCGATGTGTCAGCAGTGCTGAAAACAAACGGCTGTCTTCCGTTATCACCGCCTCCTGCCCGGTCTGCTCATCCCCGGC
>JAABTU010000338.1 GCA_011389715.1 Desulfotignum sp. | reverse complement strand
GAACCAGACCACCCAGATGCACCAGATCGCAAGGCACCTTGAGGAGTATGACCATGCGTTTTCCCCTTTTTATGTCGACGGATTTGACCGGGTTCTCAAAAAACTGGGAATGATCGAATTCACCGTCGCAGGCAACAAACTGTCAAACCGCTGCCGGGACTATCTCCGGGACCAGGGTCTTTTGATTGACGAAAGGGGGCGCAATCGCCCCTACGACCTGGTGGTGACCTGCTCGGATGTGTATCTGCAGAAGAATATCTCAGGCAGCCGGATGGTGCTGGTCCAGGAAGGGGTGACCGACCCGGAATCTTTCATGTGCCATCTGGTCAGCCGGTTCCGGTTCCTCCCGCTCTGGTTTGCAGGCAATGCATTGACCGGTCTCAGTGATGCATATGAGGAATTCTGTGTTGCCAGTGACGGATATCGGGATTTTTTCACCAAAAAAGGGGTTTGTCCTGAAAAAATCGTTGTCACGGGGATCCCCAATTTCGACAATTGCCGGCAATATACCGGCAACACCTTTCCTTACCAAGGCTATGTGCTGGTCTGTACGTCGGCACTGAGAGAAACGCTCCAGTTTGAAAACCGCAGGGCCTTTATCCGAAAAGCCGTTGAGATCGCCGGTTCCCGGCAGCTTATATTCAAGCTTCACCCCGGCGAAAAACACAGGCGTGCCACCCGGGAAATAAACAAATACGCCCCCGGGGCCATGGTGTTTTCGACCGGCAATGCCGAAGAGATGATCGCAAACTGTGATGTTCTGATCACCCGGTTTTCTTCGACCGCCCTTGTGGGCCTTGCCCTGGGCAAAAAAACCCTTTCAGACTTCAATATGGAAGAAATGCGTCGATTGACGCCTGTACAGAACGGTTCGGCGGCCCGGAACATCGCGGGTGTCTGCCGCCGGCTTCTGGAAAGTGAGGACCCATGTTAAATCAATTCATTCACACGCAAGCAACTGGAATTCTGTCTGGATATGTTTGAAAAAACCGGCAGACCATTAACACACCCCATCATGTCGTATTATCCGCTGAAATAGTGGCTGAAACGAAAGGGGAAGGCAGTGCCTGCAGCCCAGGCGGTTCAGGGCGTATCCGGCAGCTCCGCTTTGGGCATCCCCCAGGACCGGATTGCAAAGAGACTGGGCCTGGCCCGGACATCGTTTCAATACCATTTGCCGAAAATGGCAGCGTTGCCAAATTCGGCAAATGCCGATTTATCCCGGGGGTTCACCGTGGCCCAGGTGGCTGAAAAGCATACCTGGACTTTCTTGAGGCCTTTTTTGTCCTAAAGTGATTACTAACAGCTTATTCTCAACTTGCGGTTAAATTGAATTATAGATCATTGAACAATCCAGCCTCTTTGCAAGCCTTCAGAAACGGTTCTTTTAGGAAATTTGCTTCAGCGTACGGCTTTTTCTCGGCATTTCTGGAGAGTGTTTTTAAAAAATCTTCCGTGTTTCGGTCGTCTTCCTGCCACTCATCAATGACCTGTTCGATCCAATATTTGCCGTCGCTCTCTCCACAGCATTTGGCTTTATAGCGTTCCTGAATTCCATAGACATCATCCCAGGTATTGATCTGTTCCTGCAATTGTTCCGGCCCGAAGATGATTTCGATATCCTGGGGATTGATGTTACTCCAGTCCTCACACCCCAATTTCAGGCTCACTGTCTGATATCAGAAACGGGGTATGGGTGGTGATCAGCATCTCCCGGATGGTCTTTCGATGGGAAGAGGCAAAGCAATCCCTGATCTGTGAAATCAGTTTTGACCGCCAGTCCGGGTTGAAATGGATTTCCGGCTCATCCAGCAAAAACAGCGCGTTTTTGTCTTTGAACAGCAGGCAAAGCCCCAGGGTGTGCAAAAATTAATGTTCTCCGTCAGACAAAGATTTGGCATAAACAGGGCCTGTCACCCCTTGTTTGAACAGGACCAGATCTTCAAACCGGATAATTCGTTCATCCAAAGCCGGCACCGGCACGGTTTCATTCACATAAAGGCTTTGGGATCTGTACAGATTTTTTTCAGTGAATCGGTTTCACTATCATAAAATGAACAGGTCGCGCAGTGGGTCAACCGGTCAATGATGCCGATTTTCCGGATTGATCCGTTTTTGAGATGAGATATTTTCTTTAATCCGGTTGTTAATTCGACCATCGCATCGGACCGAAATTCAGATATTGATCCTTTAAAATCTTTTATCGCCTCATCATCATATGCCACACGATGATGCTGCCGAATGGAACATATTCAGGCAGCATTTCGGCGGCCTCGGTTCTGGGAAGGGGTTTATTGGCATCAATATCGGGGTGATTGAGCAGGTGCACTTTGGCGCTGCTGCCGGGAACTTTGACGATCTTAATATGGGCCAGCACATACGGGGCAAAACCGTCCCGGTTTTCACTTCGATCCCACTCGTTCTGGAAAACCAGTTCAAAGCCCTTTTGCAGGCATCTGAACGGCTCCTTTATTTTTAACCGCAACAGAATCATGGGACAGACCGGATCTCCATGCGGTTTGCTTCCTCGTTAAACACCTGGGCCACCGAGCCTTCGGCCAGCAGGTCAAAAAGCCAGTCCCGGACTCGGTCATAATCGACCGCTCCCAAGGGGTACGCATCTTCATCCAGAAGTTCCGTGAATGTTTCTTGAGCTGTTCGCCAGAAATCATCCAGGGGCAGCGCACCGTTTCTGGCATCGGAAATAAACCCGTTAAACAGGCGCTGCAGGATCTGCTCCCGGGTTTCCTGTGTTTTGACCGAGTCGTCCTGAACAGCAAGATCCGGTTTTCCCACTTGAGGTGCATCCATTGCAATATCCTTTGGTTTCAACTCCACCGAGATTGGAATCCGGCTGAGATCCAGCTCGCCCTTGAAGGCTTTCTGGCTCAATGCGCCATACAGGGTCTCGAGGTCATCGAGACTGTTTTGGTATTTTTTTTTGAGGGTTTCGATTTTTCCAAATATGCCAAAAAATTGACCCTGTAATTCGAAGGGAGGGTTCAGAATTTTTAGTTGGCTCAGTATTTTTGAATTCAAATTTTTCATAGTAACACCTTTTGATTTACTCTCAAGATAGTTTTTCAAAGATGTTCGATAAATTTGAAACTGGAGAAATAT
>JAABTU010000337.1 GCA_011389715.1 Desulfotignum sp. | reverse complement strand
GCCATGCAGGACAAGGAAGAGTTGAGCATGGCAGCGGCCGCCAATGACCTGGTTCGATCCCAGCAACTCATCCGGTCCTACAACCGAAACATGAACAATTCAAAAGACAGTTTCCAGCTGCTGCAGGAAATTGCCGAAAACCAGGGCACCGGAGACATCACCCTGTTTTTTCCGGTCAACTCTGCCGAGATTCCGGAAAATTCCTTTCAGTACAACCGGCTGATCCGGTACCTGGATTCACTGGAAAGAAACAACCAGGGCAAAAAAATCGTGTTTGTGATCATGGGATCCGCCTCTGCCACGGGCGAAGAAAACCATAACAAAATTTTGTCCCGGAACCGGGCCAATGCCCCGATCCCCATCATTGACCACTATCTGGTCAATGTTCCCCACACGTATCACAAAGTTTACGGCATCGGTGAATCCCAGAGCCCCAAAGAAGTCACCGATGATGTCCATCAGCGCTACCAGTTCGTGCGCATCATCGGGTTGTACGAAGACGCACCGGTTTCTGGCGGCCACACCGCTTCATCATTCTCCACGGGGGGCGGCATGGGCAACATGCAGGGATATTATCCCAAAGAATTCATCAATTCCTTTGGCATGAAATTCATCTGGGTGCCGGCCGGCTCATTTGTCATGGGAAGCCCGGAAACCGAAATGCGGCGGGATAAAAACGAAATCCAGCACCAGGTCACCCTGACCCGAGGATTTTATCTCCAGGCCACGGAAACCACTCAGCAGCAGTGGATGGCGGTCATGGGATCCAACCCCTCCCATTTTCTGAACTGCGGCCTGGACTGCCCGGTGGAAAATGTCCGGTATTCTGATGTGTTCGCATTTTTAGAAAAGCTCAATGACATGGAAAATACCATTCACTACCGCCTGCCCACGGAAGCGGAATGGGAATACGCGGCCCGGGCCGGCACCACGTCCGCGTTTTTCAACGGCCCCATGGTGGATGAATCCGTGGAAGAATGGGATTTCAGTTACAACCCCTACTTAGATACCGTGGGATGGTATTACAGAAATTCCGACCAGGCCCCCCACCGGGTGGGATTAAAGGCACCCAATCCCTGGGGATTCTACGACATGCACGGCAATGTGTGGGAATGGTGCAGTGACTGGCAACGGCCTTACCCGTTCCACCCGGAGATCGACCCCCAGGGCGCGGAGTCCGGGGAAGCCAAAATCCGGCGGGGCGGCAGCTGGGCCCATTACCCGGAATACAACCGGTCCGCCTACCGGTCCTGGTTGGATCCGGAAGACCGGAGCCCTGAAGTGGGATTCCGGCTGGCGCTGACCAGCCTGGAAAAGAAAAAAATGGTGGCAAAACTGCCGGAACCGGTACCGCCTGCACCGGCACCCCCCCCGCCGCCGGCACCCAAACCGAAACCGAAACCCAAGCCCAAACCCGACCCTGAACCCATTCCCATGCCCGGACCTGCGGAAGTCACCCATTGCATTCTGGTCCGGGATATCACCTTTGATCTGGATTCCGCTGTCATCAACAACCGGATGATGCCGCTGCTGGACCGGGCCGTGGAAATCCTGGAACAACATGACGGCAAAATCGAACTGCACGGTCACACCTGTTCTCTGGCACCCAAATCATATAACATGGATCTGGGGCAGCGGCGGTCTCAGGCCGTGAAAAACTATCTGATCAAAAAAGGGATCGCAGAAAGCAGAATATCCATTAAATCGTTTGGCGAAGAAGCCCCGAAATTCACCAACATGAACGAGTCAGGACGTTCCTTGAACCGGCGGGTGGAGATTCTGGTCCATGGTTTTGCCGATGAAGAGTAATTTCATCCGAATGGCGGCCCTGTCCATGGTCCTGGCCATCCTGTTTTTACCTTTGCCCGGTCACGCGGAATCACAGGCCGCTGTGGAACAGAAATTCACCACGTTTGCCGGCACCTGGATTCTCAAGATTGAAACGGCGTACCTGTACACCCGGCAAAACCCGAAAATCGAATTTGCCGACGGCCGGTACCAGGCCTCTTTTTATCAAATAGCGGCGGATTCAATTCAAACAGATGTGAAAGCGGCGGCCGGTTCATCGTCCATTTTCACCGGGGTGCTGCAATACCATGAATACCTGTTTCAAAACACGGGAGCCACAAGAGACCAGGCCCTGGCCGGGCCGTTTGAACCGGCCTCCCTGAAGAAAATGACAGAAATTTTTTTGTATGACAACGGATCATGGATGCCGTGAATGATGCCTTACCCGAACCTGCCCAAAGCCAGTATCATCATCGCCACCTACAACCGGCCAAAAGAGCTGACTGTGGCCATTGCGTCGATCCTGGACCAGACCGTCACCCCCCATGAAATCATCGTGGTGGACGACGGGGCGCTGACAGACCCGCCCCTGCAGGCTGAAGCAAAGCGAAAAGGAATCCAGTACATTTACATCCGAAAGTCCCCGGAAAACCGGGGATTGACCCGGTCCCGGAACGCCGGCATCGAGGCGGCAGGCGGCGACATCCTGTTTTTCCTGGATGACGACATCCAGCTGTTCACCGATTTTCTGGAAAACTCCCTGGCGTGTTACCACAACCATCCTCATATTGACGGCATGGGCGGCGGGGAAATTGTAAATAAAAAACCGTCGCTGGTTCAAAAAATCTGGTTCTGTTATGAGGTGATGTTCTGCATGACCGGATTAAGAAAGGGGTATTTTCTGCCATCCGCCTTTTCCACCAACTTAGGAAACCCGAACCTGAAAACCCGGTTCGGCCCGGTGGAATTTCTGGGCGGGGCATCGTTCTCGTTTCGCAGACATGTGTTTGAAACCGCCCGGTTCTCCGAAGAATTTGCCGGATATGGTCTGGGGGAAGACAAGGAGTTTTCCTACCGGATTTCCAGTACCTACAGCCTGTATGCCAATCCCGATGCCAAGCTGTACCATTTTGAATCGCCGCTGATGCGGTACCAGAAACATGACCGGGCCAAAGCCAAGATTCTGTCCAAATACCATTTTTTAACCCGGGTCAATATCAAAAACCGGTTCAAAGGGTTCTGGTTCTGTTATTCGTTGACCGGATTTATGCTTAAACGCATAATTATCATGCTCGTCTCTTTTGACAGAAGCGAGGTGGACCGGGTCAAAGGCACGCT
>JAABTU010000336.1 GCA_011389715.1 Desulfotignum sp. | reverse complement strand
AGGTAACAGTTTAGCCCAGGATATGAGTGAGGCTATCAAGAACTCTTTTTTAAAAAAAGGATACGATGCCCGAATTGTTCACCTTGCCCCCCATGATGACTTTAACAGAGCTATGGGCAAGCTGAAGGAAAGCAATGCGTCTCGTTTGCTATATTTTAAGCTCATTGATTGGAAAAGCGATACCTATACAAACACGGCCCTTATCTATGACGTCAGCCTAATGGTTTTGAATAAAAATGGACAGATTCTGGCCAGGAAGACGATCCAGGGGCGTGACAACCTTAAGGGGAGCGTAATGAATCCGCCAGCATATGCCAAAAAAGCTGTACCTGCCGCGTTCAGCCAAAAACTGGAAGAACTACTTAATGATCCCGAGGTAAGAAAGGCGTTGGAGTAGGTCGTTTTGAATACGCTCCTGCTGATGTCGCTGCCATTTATGTATCAAGTCTGTGGAAAATGTTAAAAAAAACCGGCCAGAAGCCAACAGAGCTCCATTGACCTGAAACGGCCTTTATGAATCAAAATCATTTGTCGATCGGGCAAAGAAAAAACAAAAAGCTGAAAATGCACTGAATGCTTTATCATCTACCATGGAGGATTATTTTAGACAAAATATGCGGGTAGCTGCATAGAATTTAAATTGCCAGAATACATGGCAGAATTTTTGGGACGGGATACTAGGTCAGTATGCTTTGAAAATCTCCGGATTCATGGAGAAGATTTTTAAAAGATCTGTTTGGGTTTCTCCGGTTCGCCCTGACTGATAAAAGAAGGTAAATCAAGGGAATCGATCTTATCGAACACCAGCAACGCACTGGATTGTGAAAAGCGGCTTAAAACAACCATCAATGCATCATGCTCACCGCACTCAGACAATATCCGTTCACAGTTTTTAACAAAAAATCATCACCCAAATCTCTGGATGCACGTGTGCCCAATACCACAAGAACACTTCTTATCCCTTGGCTACATCCCCCGTGGCAGTTGAGCTGTCTCCACATTGCATTACAGTGCAAGATACCGGCCTCCGGCATTCAAATGCGCCACCAGCCACAACATGGAAGAGGTTTTGCCGGTCTGGCGCGGGGCATGCCTGACAAAATACTTTTACTGGGCGATCAGGGTTTCGATCTCTGAAAAGTCAACCCGCTTTAACGGCGGTACTGTATAATCTTTCTCCGTTCACCGGGCTGCTGTATTAAAAAAATCGCGTCTGTTATTTTATCTGTTGTATTTCAATTTATTACTGCCGTCAGCTACATAAAAATCGGTTTTTTATGAAATCAAAAAATTCAACGGCTTTTTTGCGCATGTCCTTCCCCGGACAAGGTATTTGAATTCCAAAATAGCCCTTTCAGGGGTTTAAATCAAGATTGTATTCGAACAATCTGCGATCCCCTTCACTCTGATGATGAGAAACGATTTATCTTTTAGAAATCTCATACATAAATCGGATCTTGATTGTTGTGCATGCGGAGTATAATGATAAATTTAAAATAGTGAGCGCCAGAAAGGCTACCAAAAAAAAGACATCATGCTATGAACATCATGAAAAGATACTCCCAGAAAAAATAAACAACATGCCTGAGCAAAAAAAAGACCCAACAAACCATGTTTACCTGCAAAAACACTTGACACCAGAACGTGTCAAGGATACATCCAGGTGTGAGTAAACTGATTGTCTAAGCCTTACAAGATGGAAAACTGTTTTAATGACCCGTAATTTTTTGAAAAGGAGACGCAGATGGGAAAAAAGGCATGTGTGAGTATTGTCACGGCACTGGTGATGCTGGTGGGTGTGTTTTCACAAACCGCTCTGGCAGGTGGGATTGAAAACAAACAAAACTGGTCGGCCCGGTATATCGCCACCGGATCACGGAACGCGGCCACGGACGGACCGGACATCGCCGCCTATAACCCGGCCGGCATCATGTATCAGCAGGACGGCATCGGGCTGGGCCTGGACGTGCATTACATCTGGAAAGATTATGAACATAAATACACCAAATTTCCCGGCGGGCCGGTGGTCACCCGGGATCAGGATGAACCTTCCATCATCCCGGGGCTGTTTGCGACTTACAAATCCGGGCCCTGGGGGGTGTTTGGTTCAATCACCAACAACTGCGGCGGTGGGTCGGTAAAATTTGACTCCGGCAACACCATCACCAATGAAATCGGGGCCTCTTTATTTTTAGACCCAAACCCCCTGATTAATGGAACCCTGCTCTCAAATGAAAAAATTGAAGCAGACAGCTTTTATGTCACTTATGCCGTGGGCGGCGCCTACCGGTTCAACGAGATGTTCTCCATGGCAGCCGGCATCCGGTATGTGGATGCCACCAAGGATGTGGAAGCGTTTGCCAACACAACCTCCCCCCTGGGAGCCGTTTTCGGCTCTTATGATGAAGAAGCGGACGGCTGGGGATGGGTGGCCAGCCTGAACTTTAAACCCAGGGAAGACCTGCTTTTTGCCGTCCGGTACGAATCCAAGGTGGAACTGGAATTCGAGACCACCGTACAGGATACAACCCTGCTGGGAGCCGGAGTTTTGGGTGCTTTGGGAAAAACCCAGGGAGCCAAGTATGACCGGGACCTGCCGGCGGTTCTGGGCCTGGGAATTTCCTGGGATGCAATGGATCGGTTGAACCTGAACACCTCATTCACCTATTATCTCGAAGAAAATGCTGACTGGGACGGTGAAGAAGACCTGGTGGACAACAGCTGGGATCTTGCCGTTTCCGCCACCTACAGTTTTATGGACAACCTTCGGGGCAGCATCGGGTACATGTATACCGATGTGGGCATGGATGCCGAGGATTTCGGGCTGGTTGAAAAAATGAGCCCGGCCCTGGACGCTCACTCCTTTTTCTGCGGTCTGGGGTATGATGTAAGAAAAAACATCACCATCGACCTGGGCGTGATGACCAACTTTTATGATGAACAAACCGCACTGGATGCCATGGGCAATCCGGTCACGTATGATAAGCAGAACAATGCGGTGGCACTGGGAGTCGCTTTTAGATTTTAGACATTCCCTCTTTTTATGTTGAACCGTCGGCTGGGCGGTGTACAAAGGGGTTGAACCGACAACACTTTGTGCGCCGCCCTTTTTTATTTCACCAGGGTCAGGTTAAAGCCG
>JAABTU010000335.1 GCA_011389715.1 Desulfotignum sp. | reverse complement strand
AGAAGAAGTCAAAGCCATCACCAAAAAACTACTGGCGCTGCATCCGTAATAATGCGCTGCCCCAAAAACTGATCAACGCATCACATGCCGGTCTCATGCGGTAAGCGCTGCAATGGTGGTATCCAGCATCCGGTTGGCATATGCCCATTCATTGTCAAACCATGCCTGGATCTTTACCAGGTGCCGGCCTGACACCCGGGTCTGGGGCAGGTCTATGATGGCGGATCTGGGATCGTGGTTGAAATCACAGGAAACCAGCTGTTCATCACTCACCCCGAGAATGCCGGACAGACTGTTTGCAGCAGCATGGGTCAGCAGGGCGTTCACCGCATCAGCATCTGTTTTTTTGTTCACTGACACCGTTATATCCATGATGGACACATTGACGGTGGGCACCCGTATGGCCAGGGTCTCAAATCTGCCTGCCATATGGGGCAGAATCCGGGCAATCCCTTTTGCAAGAGAGGTGGAAACCGGGATAATGGATTGCAAAGCAGACCGGGTCTTGCGCAGATCTTTGTTATACGCGTCAATTACCGGCTGGTCATGCATGGCTGAATGAATGGTGGTAGTCATCCCGCTTTCAATGCCCAGATGGGAATCCAGTACATGCAGAATCGGAATGAGACAGTTGGTGGTGCAGGATGCATTGGAAATAATGGTGTGCTCTTTTTCAAGGGTGTGGTGATTAACCCCGTACACAATGGTGGCATCCATTTCATCTTTGGCAGGATGTGAAAAAATCACCTTTTTTGCACCGGACAGCAGATGCAGTTCAGCTGATTCCCGGTCATTATACACCCCGGTGCAGTCCAGGACCACATCTACTGCCAGATCCTTCCAGGGCAGATTGACAATATTTTTTTCCTGGAACAGGTGAATGAGATCCTTGCCGATGGCCATTCTCTGCCCTTTTTTTTCCACAGATCCTGGAAACCGGCCATGGGTGGAATCATGCCGTGTGAGGTGAAAAATGGTGTCGGAACAGGCAAGCTCGTTGATGGCTGAAAGATGCAGCCTGTTGTAAAACCGCTCTGATTCATATAAGGCCCGGACCACGCACCGGCCGATGCGGCCGTAACCGTTGATTGCAATATTGTAGGTCATGTCTGTTTATTCTGCCTGGCAATGGGTTTTGTATATCACCAATATGATTTTATACCACAGCCTGACCCTATACCACAGCAGGACAGACAAGTTAAGCAAAATGCTGGTTCACACGACATTTGCAATTTTTTTTTCAAATGTCACGGTTGTTCTCCAGACAGCAATCACCGGGAAGCTTTGCTGTCTGTTAATTTCCAGCAAAGGCTTCCCGGTGATGTTTGCAGCAGGGCTGTCATTTTACCAGGCCCGCTGGTTTTGGTGGTGCCATTTCAGGAAATACTGCATCAGGAAGGGTCATTCAGCTGCTGCTTTACAGCTGCTAATTCCGCTTCCAGCCATTTTGCCCGGGCCTGCAGGTCATTGCCGGCATCCGGTGATGTCTGCCACTGTCTCATAGGGCCCCTGGGGCCAAAACCTCCCTGGCACCATCTTCTGCCCCGACCTCTGCCAAATACCGGGGCATTTTCGGTACCAAATCCCTGGGCAGGTTCTGCAGCGCCTTTGCAGAGACCGCGTCCGCGGCCTGTCATGGGTCCCTGATTCTCCGGACCTCTTCTGTTAAATCCAGGCATTATAACGCCTCCTTTTGTCTTATGTTATGGGTTGTACCCGCCGTGGCCAGGTCCGCGGCAGCCACCGCCTCTGCGGCGGCGGTGCCGTCCCCGGCCAGAGATGGTTTCATCTATTTTATAGCATCCGCCTGACAGTTTCAGACGGCATGACTCCACAATTGCCTTTGTCAGCTTGAACCGCCCGCTCCTCAGAATCCTGCCCACTGTCTGCCGGGAAACGTTCATGATCCCGGCTGCCTGCCCCTGGTCCAGACCGTCGTAATCAATGAGGCGCACCGCTTCAAATTCTTCAAAGGACAATACCACCTCTCCTTTTTCCTGGCCTTCCCGGGGACTAAATTCTGTCACAACCGGTGGTACGCCGATACATCTGGGTCTTTTGGGTCGCGGCATGGGCAACTCCTTTTTTTGGTCATTTGATCATAATTTACCACCCTGATGGCGTTTGTCAAGAAAATAATGGTCAAATGACCAAAAAACCGTACAGGTTTTAGCAACGACCATACCCTGCCGGGCACAACAAGGCATGAAAGAAAAGCCCGTCAGATTGTTCTTTCATAAAAACCGATCTGTCCGGCATACTGTTCCTGGCAGAATCATAATTTAAAATTGACAAAAACCCGTATCTTGCATATGAATATATGCATCAACTTCCTATGGACTGCGTCAAGCATTTGACGAAGCCAGAGACAGGTTGCAACCATTTTCAACATGACAAAAGGGAAAGATCATGAAATATTTTCTGCTTGTTTTTTGGGCCTGCATGTTCTGCCTGTTACCCTTGCCTGTGAGGGCATCTGCCGGAACAGATGCCCTCACAGGCAAACAACTGGCCCAGGATGTTTTTCACAGGGACCGGGGAAAAAACTCTGTTTTAACCTCCCAGATGGTGCTTGTGGACAAAAATGACAACAAACGAGTCCGGCAGTTTACCAGCAAACGGATACTGGATGATGCACTTGAGCGCCAGATTATCAGGTTCACGTTTCCGGCTGATATTGAAGGAACCGGTTTTCTCACCATTGAAAAACCCGGATGGGAAACCGAGCAGTTCATCTATCTGCCTGCTTTGAGAAGAACCCGACGGATTGTAACCTCCCAGAAATCCCACCGGTTTGTAAACAGTGATTTTACCTATGAAGACATGGAACGTCACCCGGTTGACGATTACACCTACAAGATTACCGGATCACAAACCATTGGCGGGGTTACCTGCCATGCCATGGAAACCCGGCCCAAAAAGGGTGTGCAGTCCCAGTACAGCCTGACGCAAAGCCTGATTGCCAAAGATTCCCTGGTGCCTGTCCTGGTAAAATATTTTGACAAAAAAGGCAGTCACATCAAAACCTACAAAGTCCTGAAACTTGAAAAAATCCAGGACATCTGGACCGAGTTGATCATCAGCATGGAAGACCATGAAAGAGAGCACAGCACCTACGTTAAAATTGAAAGTATCACCT
>JAABTU010000334.1 GCA_011389715.1 Desulfotignum sp. | reverse complement strand
CCATTTGTCAAGAATTTTTGTCAGGCCCTCCATGTTTATGGGTTTTGTGAGGCAGTCATGCATACCCGCGCTCAGGCACTGGTCCTGAATCTGTGCAGGATCATGCCCGGTCAAGGCGATAATGGGGATATCCGAAGCCCACGGAACCTGAAGTTTACGTATTTTCCGGGTGGTTTCACACCCATCCATCCCCGGCATTTCAAGGTCCATGAATACCAGATGAAATTGTGATGAAGATATCTGTTCAACCGCTTTTGCACCATTGTCCGCCTCCTGTACTTTGGCACCGGTTTTTTCAATAAAAGCTGTAACGATCTCCCGGTTCACAGGGTCATCATCCACTATGAGAATTTTTTTATCTGTGAATGTGTTTTGCATGATCGGCCCGGTTCCCGGTTTATTATTATGGGAATCGGCCGAAGTCTCAACAGGTAAAGAGAAAACAGAGGTTGCCGGAGACAGGGAAAAGGGCAGTGACACGGTAAAAACAGACCCTTTTCCAGGTTTGCTTTTGACCCGGAGCTTTCCGTTCATGGCATCTGTAATCTGTTTTACAATGGCCAGGCCCAGGCCGGTGCCGCCATATATCCTGTCACTGGATCCATCTGCCTGGGTAAAGGGTTCGAACAAGCGTGACAACTGGTCCCGGGTCATACCGATCCCGCTATCTGCCACAGTTACCGTCAGCCATAGGTCCTGTCCCTCCTGAAAAGTGATGTCCGAGGTAATGGTCACTTCACCGGCAGAGGTGTATTTTACGGCATTTTCCACAAGCTTCATGATGATCTGGGTGAGGCGGGAGCCATCGCCTTCCATGAAAACGGGCAGTTCATGGGAAAAGGTATATGCCAGGTCAATATTTTTTTCTTTGGCCGTGGATTCGTTTTCAGTGATGATTTTTTCCATGATATCGCCAAACTGGAATGTTTCTTTTTTTATTACCGGATTTCCCGCATCTATTTTTGCAAAGTCAAGAATATCAGTGATAATGTTCATCAGGGCTTTGCCTGCGGATTGGATGTGGGAAATCCGCTGATACTGGTCTGAAGACAGATCTGCATCCAGTGCCAGCCGGCTCATGCCCAGGATGGCATTCATGGGGGTTCTGATTTCATGAGAGATGGTTGCCAGAAAGTCGTTTTTGGCCTTTATCCCGGCTTCAGCACGGTTTTTTGCCTGTTCCAGATCCTGAATCATTTTTTTCTGGTCTGTGATGTCCTGGAGGGTTTCCATAACAAGGCTGGGGGTGTTGTCCTGGTCATAGGCAGCGATGCTGGTCCGGCATAAAAAGGTCCGCTGTTGATTTTCGGCATTAACGTGGGTGTATTCGCCGGTATGGCTTTTTCCATCTTCAAAAGTGTTGCCAACCACACAGTTGCTGCAGGGAGCAGAGGTCCTTTTGAAGATGGTGAAACACTTATTGTTTTCAATGCCGGGCCCGAAAATCTCTTTTGCCGGTTCATTGGCCCATACAATGTTCAATTGGGGATCAAACATGCACATGGCATCAGGCACTGTTCCCAGGATACCTTTAAGTTTGCTCTCTTTTCTTGCCAGGATCCTGGCGGTCTCCTTGAGCTGGGTGATATTTTCATGGGCGGCCACGGCCCAACGTTCATTGTTCACCATGAACCAGGTGAGGTTCAATCTGAACCAGCGATGCCTGTCAGGCGAATGGCAGGGATAATCAATGGCCAGTACATCAATCCGCCCGGACAGCAATGTAGTGATTTTTGTGGCAATATCTGCAGCCTGTTTTTTTTCAGTTCCCATAGTATTCTTGCATAGATCAATATATTTCACACCAATGCCATAGTTTTCCGATGCCAGCTGGTTTTTGTCGGCAAAGGTTTTCCATGCCTGGTTCACAAACACAATGGTGCTGTCATTGTCCATTACGGCAATATGTTCGGGCAGTGAATCCAAAACCTTGTGAAAAATTTTTTGATCCCTCAGGCTGTTGTGGCTAATTGGCGGTATGGGCGATGTTGTATGGAGCATATAATTTACCTGCTTTCTATTTTTTCTTGCGTGTACATATTATACCCCGGACAGCCTGCTGGACATTGCCGGTAATTTCCCGGGTGGCAGAGGATTGTTCCTGGATGGCCGATGATAAGAAAAGCTGCGGTAAATTTTCCATCCATTTTCATGCTTTTCAGTTTGATCACGCGTCACCTCTTTCCCATGGTTTGTTTATGTTCCATTATTTGAAAAAATATTCTATATCAAGATGCATGCCATAAAAATAAAATTCAAATAAATATTAAATCGGGAACAATTACAAATAGATAAAAAATTAATACAAATTTTAATCCCTATTTTTCTGGGAAGAAAGGAGAATTTTTTTGTTTGGCAACACTTTTTTTGGTTTTCAAAAAAATGCAGGATCAGGATGGCGGCAACGGGATTTTCAGGATCACGGCTTTTGCAGCTGATATTTTCGCATGAAATAATAGAGCCGGTTCTTGCTCAGCTTGGACTGGTCCGCTGCCTGGTCAAGATCCCAGTTGTTGTGGGACAGAAGCATGGAAAAATAGTGTTTTTCGATTTTTTCAAGGGCCTTTTCCTTAAAGGGCTTGAATGCTTCCAGGAGATGTCCGGCATCTGCCGGCAGGGGGGTGTCTGCCTGCTGCAGCCCTTTTTTAACATGGGACACCCGGATCTTATCCGGCAGGTGCATGGGATATACGAGCGGGATCTCAGGATCACACAGCAGTGTTTTTTCAAGGACATTGATCAGTTCCCTGACATTTCCGGGCCAGTCATGGGTTTCAAGGATGTCCAGGGTTTCGGGCAGCAGGGCTTTGCGGGGAATATGATGTTTTTTGCATAATTCATCTGCATAGTGCAGAGCCAGGTCATGGATATCCTCTTTTCTGTCCCGCAGCGGCGGCAGTGTAAGAACAAAGGTTTTGATGCGGTATAACAAATCCTGCCGGAAACTGCCTGCTTCAGCCATTTTTTCAAGATCCCGGTTGGTGGCTGTGATAAGCCTGAAGTCACTGGTCAATTCCCGGGTGCTGCCCACAGGTCTGAATTTTTTTTCCTGTAACACCCGCAAAAATGTTTTCTGGGCCGCAAGGGGCAGCTCCCCGATTTCATCCAGAAAAAGGGTGCCCTGGTCCGCCATTTTTATCAGTCC
>JAABTU010000344.1 GCA_011389715.1 Desulfotignum sp. | reverse complement strand
CCTGCAGATATCCGATCAAATGATCCGTATGGGCATGAACGCCCTGATCCTGGACCAGGCCATAGAGATGCACAGCACTGTGGAAGGTTTTTACATGTTTTATGCAGGCGTTCACAGCCGGGTTGTCTTTTAACCGGTTTTCCTTTATTGCAGTGGAGATTCTCATCAAATTTTGATAAACAACTCTGCCGGCACCCATATTCAGGTGGCCCACCTCACTGGAGCCCTGATTTTTCTGGGGAAGTCCCACATATTCTCCGGAAGTATGGATCAGTGCTGTCGGATACCTCTCAATATAGCTATTGTGGTTAAGGGGATTACAGGCTGAAATGGCATTGTATTGTTTATCGGGAGAAAATCCCCATCCATCCCTTATTAAAATCATATGGGGTTTTTTGCGCATATGTGGGTCTCCTTGTCTTAAATAAGGTTTCCAGCGTGCCGGTCACACACCTGTTGGAGCTGTCTGAAAAAATCACTTCTCTATAACCAGTTTAAAAAAAATACCATAGAACCAAAAGGGCGGCAAGCAAATAGATTTTGGATAAAATTGGCATGATCAGATTGGTTGCATACAGGATAAAAATGGTTTAAATGCATGTATCCATGTATTTCAGTCACCTCATTTTTTCATTAAAATGCATATAAAATTGCGCATCTGGTAATTATTATGTACCGATGCGTAATACCCTAACGAAAAAAACTTTTTTGGAGTTGGTATGCATTTTAAAAAAAACTGCGATGTCCTTACCCATGACAAAAACACCGTGGGTCAGATTGATCGGGTGGTGATTGATCCCACCACAGATGAGGTCTCCCACCTGGTGGTTAAAAAAGGGTTCTTATTCACAGAAGACAAGGTGGTTCCCATAACAGATATCGAAACCACCAGTGAAAAAATAGTCATTTTAAAAAAAACTGCTGCACCGGATGATTATCCGGAATTTGATGAAACACAATATGTGCCCAACGGTGGGGTGGAGGATTTCAACCGGCGCCAGACTGATGAAGCACGTAAGCTGCTGTGGTATCATTCAGCTGTCAAAGCCCCGAACTTGAAATCAGCGCCTTATCCGTCTGAACAAAAACCTTTGTACTATAAACAAACACACCGCAATATCCCTGATGATGCCGTGGCACTGGAAGAAGGTGCTGATGTAACAGACACAGACGGCAAACAGCTGGGAACCATCGAAGATATATATGCTGAAACCGAAACCTTTAAAGTAACGCATCTTCTGGTCTCCTCCGGCATGATCAAAAAAGACAGAAAGCTTGTTCCCGTCAACTGGATAAAAGATATTTTTGAAGACGCTGTTCTGTTACATATAAACAGCAGGGTATTCGAAAACCTCCCGAATGCTGATGTGGATGAAGCATGATCTTTGTTTTTGAAAAATACAGGTTTTTGTAATTGAAAAAAAATCCAATGATAAATTTGAACTCAGCAAAGTAGACACGATATGGGAATTTATAATCTTGACCGTATTTTTCAGCCTGAAAGTGTTGCCGTTATCGGCGCCACTGAAACAGAAAACAGCATTGGCAATGCCCTGATGACCAACCTGGAAAATGGGGGATTTACCGGTACAATCGTACCGATAAATCCAAAATATGCAACGGTTAAAGGGATAAAAACGCTGGAAACGATACGGCAAAGCAGTCATCCGATAGACCTTGCCATCATCGCCACCCCCATATCCACCGTTCCGGATATCGTCGATGACTGCATTGCCGCCGGCACAGGTGGCGCCGTGATCATATCGGCCGGAGGAAAAGAAACCGGAGATCAGGGACGTGACATCGAAAAAACAATTCAGGAAAAAGCCTATGCCGGCGGTCTGCGGCTTGTCGGTCCCAATTGTCTGGGAATCATTAATACGGAAACGAAACTCAATGCCAGTTTTGCTTCTGATATGCCTTCCAAGGGAAAACTGGCCTTTGTCTCCCAGAGCGGTGCCATCTGTACATCAATTCTGGATCTTTCCTTTAAAGAAAAAATCGGTTTCAGCCACTTTGTCAGCATCGGTTCCATGGTGGATGTGGATTTCGGAGATATGATCGATTATCTGGGCAATGATTCCCGGACAAGCAGCATTTTGCTGTACATAGAAAATCTGACCCAGATACGCAAATTCATGAGCGCCGCACGGGCAGTGTCCAGGATCAAACCCATCGTGGTCTTGAAATCCGGGCGCAGTGAGGCCGGGGCCAGGGCGGCATCATCACATACCGGGGCTCTGGCCGGAGAAGATGCCGTATACGACACCGCGTTCAAGCGTGCCGGCATTATCCGGGTAAACACCATAGCGCAATTGTTCGACTGTGCGGAACTCATGGCCAAAACCCCACCCCCCAAGGGATCACGCCTGGCAATCATTACAAATGGCGGGGGTCCCGGTGTTATGGCCACGGATGCCCTGGGAAATCACGGATTAGAGCCTGCCCCTCTGTCCAGGGAACTGACCGAATCACTGGATGATCTGCTCCCGCAATTCTGGAGCCGGAATAATCCCATTGATATTCTTGGAGATGCCAACCGGGAACGGTTTATGAAAACTGTTGAATTATGCCATGAAAGCCAATCTTTTGACGGCATCCTCACCATTATGGTGCCCCAGGCATTGACAGACCCGAAACCTGTGGCAGAAGCGCTGGCTGCATCAGCCAGAGACAAACATTTTCCCATATTTGCCTCCTGGATCGGCGGCAAAAACATGGAATCCGCGGTAAAGGTGTTGAACCAGGCAAAAATCCCCACCTATGAAACGCCGGAAAGGGCCATTCAAGCCTTTGTTTTCATGGTGGCATACGGCCGAAACCTGGAACTGCTGACACAAATTCCCAGGAAACTGTCCCACAAGTTGCAGTATGATCACAACAAGGTCCACAACCTGCTGCAAGATCATATGAAACAAGATGCCGGGTTTTTGTCGGAAGCTGCTTCCAAAGAAATTTTATCCGCTTATGGCATACCGGTAAATACGACACAAACGGCAGCCACAGAAGAAGATGCCGTTTCCATGGCCCAAAAGATCGGATTTCCGGTGGCTTTGAAGCTCATGTCACCGGACATTTCCCATAAGACCGATGCCCGTGGCGTGCATCTGAATTTACAATCCGATGATGCGGTCCAAAGCGCTTTTGGCAAAATCATGGAAGGAGCCAAAGCCTATAATCCGGATGCACACATTGAAGGGGTATCTGTTCAACAGTATATTGACAGCCCGGACTATGAATTGCTGATCGGCGCAAAAAAAGACATCTCTTTCGGACCGGTTATCGTGTTCGGTTCAGGGGGCATTTTCACGGAAATTCTGGAAGATAGAGCCCTTGGACTCCCGCCGTTAAACCGCCTGCTGGCGCGGCGTATGATGGAAGGTACCCGGGTTTTTACACTTTTGCAGGGATTTCGCAACCGGCCGCCCGCTGATATGGAGGCACTGGAAGCGCTGCTCATGCGGGTATCCCAGCTGGTGATTGATTTTCCCCAAATCGCTGAACTGGATATGAATCCTGTGATTGTAAAGGACGGACTTCCCCGGGCTGTAGATGCACGTATCCTGCTTGAAGACGCAGCAGAACCCTCTCCTTTGCATCTGGTGATTAGCCCGTATCCGGATGAATATGAATTCCATGAAAAAACGGATGACGGCCGAGATATTTTAATCCGTCCCGTAAAGCCGGAAGATGCGCCCCTTTTCAAGGAACTTTTCAAGGAACTGTCATCCACCAGTGTTTATCATCGGTTTTTCAGCGCCATGAAAGAAATCTCTCCAGCCATGCTGGCCAGATTCACCCAGATCGATTACGACCGGCAAATCGCGCTGATCGCCCTGGATGGCAGTTCAAAAAAAGAAAAAATGTTCGGTATAGCCAGGGTCATCACTGATCCGGACGGCAAATCCGGGGAATTTTCCATATTGATTGGAGATCCATGGCACGGCCAGGGCATCGGTGCAAAGCTTCTTGGCCGGGTCCTGCAAATTGCCAAAAACCGGAAAATCGAAAGGGTCTGGGGAACTGTTTTGCGGGAAAACCGTAAAATGATTGCGTTCGGGAAAACCCTTGGGTTTACTCCCACAGCGGATACAGATCTGGGAGAAATAGAATTGAAAATTGATCTCACAGAGGCGGACTTCAAAAAATACTAAGACCTTTGTGATGTGATCATATTCCCCGGGCGCAAATAATTGCCGCCCGGAGAATCACTTGTTTTATCCATTATGCAGCTGAAATGGCTTTCTGAATCTTTTTGGGATCGTATGTCTGTTTAAAAAGGGGTCCTGACTGCAATGGTGCCAGTTCATCAGTATAGGACCTGGTTTCTTTTTGATATAAAATGCCGATGGGGATTTTGTCTTCCCATTCCATGGTCAAGTCAAGAGCCTGGTGCAGGTCATCAGCTTTATATTCTTCTTTGTCCAATGTATACACGCGATCTTTATAAAATGTATAGGTGTTCTCTTTGTTAAAGGAAACACATACCTGAAGAATATCTATCAGGCTGAATCCCGGATAGGAAATACCTTCACTGATCAATTGGCTCAAATGCTCTATCTCTTTGCAATACCCCCTGGCCACGAATCCCGCTCCCTGTGACAATGCCATTGCCAGAGGATTGGATGCCTGGTAGGCAACCCCCTGGGGCTGGGCTTTGGTGATAAAGCCATGCCGGGAGGTGGGAGAGGCCTGTCCTTTGGTCAGTCCGTACACCATATTGTTGTGAACCAGCAAGGTGAGGTTGATATTTCGTCGCAGGGCTGCCAGCAAATGATTCCCACCTTCACCATAACAGTCCCCGTCCCCCATATTGACCAGGATAGTCAGATCATGATCGGCCAGCTTGGCCCCGGTGGCCACCGGCAGTGCCCGCCCGTGGAGTCCGTGGAAAAAATTACACCGTAAAAAATGCGGGGTTTTGGCTGCCTGGCCGATCCCGGAAACCATCAGTATTTTTTCCGGTGCAATTTGCATATCAGCCAGTGATTTTTTTACGGCATTCAGAATACCGAAATTTCCACATCCCGGACACCACTTGTTTTCATAATCATTGTTGTATTGGGTTGTGTCACTCATCGTATTTCCTCCAGTACGGATTTGGTATGTTCTGCTATCCAGTTGGGCGTAAACGGCCGGCCGTCATATTGCAGCAAGGATGTATGAAAGGAGTGGCCGGTCTGCTGGCGGATCAGCAGGCCCAGCTGGGAGGATGCATTCTGTTCCACGGTAAAAAAGCGTTTGCACCGGGACAATGCATCCTTTGTTTTTTTTTGGGGAAAAGGCCATATATCAGAAAACACCAGGCCACCGACATCAAAATTATCAGATCGAAGCAGATCGACTGCTTCTCTTATGGCTCCGTCCGAAGAACCCCATCCCACCAGAAGTGATTCACTTTCACCATGATATTCTTTAGGCCCTTTCATTTCGCCGGTCATATCTTTTGTTTTGGCCTGCCGCTTTTCCACCATGGAGTTTCGGTCGGCAATTGTTTCGCTCATATGGCCTGTTTCATCATGTTCGTTGGCTGTAGCACAAACCAGTGCCTGGCCTTTGCAGGGCAGTGCTCTGGGGGATATCCCGGATGCTGTAACCGCAAACCGTTTATAGTCCGAAGGGGACGTCATATCTTCATCAGTGGTCACAAATCGTTCAATTTCTTCAGGGACTGCCATTTCCCGGGTCGTCATCCATAAGGAGTCATTAAAATACTGATCTGTGAGGATGATAGCCGGCACCTGGTATTTTTCACTAAGATGAAATGCCCGGATCATTGTGTCATATGCCTGGTTAACAGAGCGCGGGGCAAAAACAAATCTGGGAAATTCATCCTGGGAGGCATGGATTACAAAAAGCAGATCCCCCTGCCCGGTTCTGGTTGGCAGACCGGTAGCCGGACCGGGCCGCTGGGAATTGATGATCACGACAGGGGTTTCGGTAATTCCCGCAAGCCCTAAACCTTCGGCCATGAGGGAAAATCCGCCCCCGGATGTGGCGGTCAACGCCCGGACACCCGCATAAGAGGCGCCGATTATCATATTGACCGCACTGATTTCATCTTCTGCTTGCTCCACCAGCACGGGCAGCTGATCCATGAATTCAGCCAGATGGATCATGATACCTGTTGCCGGTGACATGGGATAAAATGCGGCCAGCCGGCAGTCCGCTGCCAGGGCACCTAAAGCAAGTGCATTGGACCCGGAAAGCAGTTTTCCTTTGGGAGAACCATCTGACGGCCAGTCAAAGGCTTTGTCGAAATCCGTATTTTTGACTGCATCAAATCCGCTGCGGCCGGCGGCAATATTATTTCTTAGTATTTTTTCTTTTTCTGCGAATGTGGTTTTCAGAATTTGTTCAAATGCTGAAAAAGGGGCACCCAGCAGCGCCAGACACGCCCCCGCAGCCACCGTGTTGGTCATGATCTTTCCACCTGCATCTTTTGCCATTTGCGAAAAAGCGATCGGCAATACATTTTTTTCACGGGCCTCCTCAGGCAGGTTTTCTTTGGAATCCTCGTTTTCAGCATCATTTTCAGCATCCAATAAAACAAGTCCGGTTTCAGCCATTTCTTTTTTATGCAGAGCACAGGTTTCCGGGCTCAGTGCGATTAACAAATCAATTTTGTGGTGAGGGGCCAGAACCGGCTGGTCACCGATACGGAGCTGCATGAAACTGTGTCCGCCCCGTATACGCGATTCAAAATCATTGATGGCCAAAAGATACAGACCGGCCTTGTGACAAACCCGGGCAATAATATCGCCCACGGTTTGTATTCCCTGACCGGCCTCCCCTCCGATGGTGACGGTAAGATCAATACGCATGGGGTGCCTCCCTTTTTATAGATGAAATTCAGGTGGTATGGGTTTTTTTCACAGTCATGGGACATTCTTTGTTCAGGCCAGTTTTTCCAACGCAGCATGAATAAAGTCCGGCAAATCATTGGGATTTCTGCTGGTTACAAGATTGCGGTCCGTGACAACAGACTTATCTACAAATGTTGCACCCGCATTTTTAATGTCCTGGATAATAGAGGTCCAGCCGGTCAATGTCCTGCCCTGGATCACATCCGCTGAAATCAACAGCTGCGGGCCGTGGCAGATGGAAAAAACCGGTTTGTTTTTTTGCATGAACTCCCGGGCAAACGCCACAGCACCCGGGTGGGCACGCAACTGGTCCGGTGAATAACCGCCCGGGATGAAAAGCGCATCAAAATGATCTGCACCAACCATGTCTACACTTTCATCTATCACCACAGGGGTTTGTTCTTTTTTTCCTTTTACCGTTTTTCCTTTCTCAAGGCCGACATGGATAATGTCATGCCCTTTTGCCCTGAACACGCTTACAGGTTCGGTGTATTCTGAATCTTCAAAATAATCATCGATAATGACAGCTATCTTGCTCATTTTTTGTATCCTTTCCCGGCCTATTGTGCCGATGATGTGGTATCTTTCTTATTGTAAAAGAATGTTTTTTTTCAACAATACAGGAAAGCTTGTATTTTTTCACTGCCCGGCCTGTATACGTAAGGAACCGGCACGGCTTTTAAACACACAATACAGGGCAGGCGGATCAAAAATACATGATTTCCCCATGGTGCCTCTATCAAAACCGGGATATAATTCAGAGTAGAAAGGTCCCCAATCAGGCATAGTCAGTATAGATTGATTGAAATCAGGAGGATGTCATGGAAAAAGAGCGTATGGGTGACAACGACAGAGCAGGGATGACAGATATGCCGATCATACCGGGGTTTATTGATATGCAAAGCCAGCATACCAACACCGGCATCTATCCGGAAGAGGATGAACTCGACAATGCACTCTGCCTGGTGTGCCTCATGATCGACAAAAACCGCGTCCGGACATGATGATTGACCCCCAAAAAACCCGCTTTATCCCCCCATAAATGGAAGGGCCGAATTATGCAGACCTATAAGACCGTGGCAGAAGTTGTCGATTTTCTTGTAACCTATCATCGGCAGTTTTTTTTACCTTTCCGGCACTGATGCGCCGATATGTTTATTGTTTGGCAGCCTGCCCCTTTTCTAAGTGCCGCATGAGCAGAAGTGAAATTATCCGGTATAAGATGAGCATCGTAAATAGCACACCCAGCAAGGCGCAGGCGCGCCAGAAAAATGCATTCATCAAAACCTGGCTCTGATCGGCCACCGTCATGATCCGCCCATCGACAGAATCATTCACCTTCTGCATCCCGTATTTCAAATCTGACAATCCTAACAGGTGTTCCGCCGTCGTGAGCAACTCGTTCATTTCCTCAACGGCGAGCGTCACATCTTTGGCCGTCTGCTCGTACTCGCGGATGTCAAAGGCATGCCCTTCCTTGCCCGTCTTCGACCGGGTCGAGGCCGCAAACCGAGCGAACAGGGTATCCGCAGTCGTGAGCATCTCGTGGAATGATTCACTCGCTGGTTTCAGCAACGCGACGAACGTGTCTGCCTCCTCTATAGCGGCCCGCAGGTTGGCGATTGTCGCATCCCCACGCTGCAAACGGTCATCGAGCCCTGATAGAATGGCTTGTCGCTCGGTTGCGATGTTTGCGGGTAGTTGCTCGATCTGATCGGTCACCGAATGCATGTCGGCAAGCGCAGTATTGAGTTCAGGGGTGGCGACCAAATCCAGCTTCATCGCCGCCGCCTGCCACCGGAGCAGCGTGGACTCGCGCTTGAGCCGATAGAACGTTCTCTCGGCGAGAAGTCGTGCTTCGTCGACGGACTGCGCCGCTTCCCCGATCTCCTCAAAGAGGCCCCGGGCCTCGAGTACCTGGGCGGCGGCCGACTTACCCCGCCCGATGGCGAAATTTGAGAAGCGAACAAACGAAGCGCGAAAGACTTTCGGGTTCTCCTCTCGCCAGTCCTGCAGCAGAGATTCAAAAATGTCGAGTTGTTCGGCGGAGAGCACACGAGCGGCGAGCAGCCGCGTTTCCGCTCTGGCCTGAGACAGGGCGTCGGCCAGCGCCTGACCCCGCTCGCCGAACACCGCCACGGCCCTGCCATCCACGTCCCACTCCTGACTGACCAATGTCGTGACCACTACCAAATCGAGCACGCGGGTGAACGCGTCCGCATTACTGGCGATGTCGTAAACGTTGGTGGCGTTGTCCACGAGAAGCATCTGTGCCGCTCGGCGCTGCTCAGGATCAGGATTATCCTCCTTCAAAGCATCACAGACGGAATATAGCAGGCCGACGTAGCGGTCGGCAAAGCCGCGGGTGAGTTGATCCAGCTCCGCCGAGGTAACTCGTTCGCCAGCCTCCGCACCATCAAGCCGGCGCGAAGGTTCCTCTGTTGCATTCCTCTGTAGTGTGGCGCATCCCCCCGACATGAGCACGACGAGACACATCCCCAACAGCGTGATTGTGGTAAGTGACTGTTGAATATTCATCAAAAATGTTCCTTTCCCATGCCTGGCAACCCTTTCTACCGCTGATTTTCGTATCTGTCGCATGGATCCGGTTTTTATGGCTCCAAATATTAAATACCTTCATTCATTGACCTGCATTTGAAAGCGATTTATACTATGTTGCATCATATAGATGGCAATTCTATGAATTCGGAGGCAAAATGCCTGATTTACTGGGAATGGATCTGGGTGGAACAAAACTTGATTTTCTGCTGGCTGCCGAAGACGGCACTTTCTTGTATGAAAAACAATATGACAGCCCTTTCCAAAAAACAGGAAAAATCCTTGGCAAAGGAAATTCAGAAGTACTGGTTGATACCATACTGACACACATCCCCGAAGAACAAAGAGTGGCTGCCTACATCGATCAGACCGAAGACCGGTTTTTAAAGGAAGCCAAAAAAGAAATCGGCAGCTTTGGTATTGCAGGCAAAGGCGCAAGTCTTTGCGGAAAAACATGGGAACAGGAGGGAAATATAGTGATTGCCGGCGGCAACACCCCCATGCGGTTTGCATCCGGCCAAAACAAGGACAAACCCGGCATTGTGGTCATGAAAGCCAAAGCAGACCACCCGGTTAAAGCCGCAAATGACGGCACTGCCGCAGCCACAGCCCAGGGCATTTACTATAAGGTAACCCATGGCATTGATCCTGAAACAACCGCTTATTTTATCCTGGGAACCGGTTTTGGATGCGGCATACCAGGCTGTGATGTACCGGCAGAGATCGGCCATATCCCGGTTGGCTTTATGCCCAAAGCGCTGTGGCAGACCTGCGGGTGTACAGCAGGACACCCCACGGCATGTGCGGAAAACTATGCATCAGGCAGGGGTATTTCCAATTGTGCCAAAATACTGCTGTCACTCAAGAGTCCGTTTTTAAAAAATATCTCACCGTGTTTTGGCCGGCACGCCGGTTTTTCCGATCTGTCTGAACTGGCGGCTGATTCCAGAATCAGCCGCCATGCAGAAATTGATGCAAAAACCGTTATGGATTATGCAAAAAGCAATGCAGACGGGCTGGCTGTTTTTATTGCAGATCTTGCAGCACAAGTAACCGCCGATGCCGCCATTGCCATTGCCCAGCTGTTTGGTCTCACACGTATCGGCATCGGAGAAAGTGTGGCCCGCTTAAACCCCTGGCACGTGGACAATATTGCAAAAAAAGTGGCGGACCGCACCAGAAACAGCAACATGCTGGTACCCCCTTTGAAAGTGGAATTGACGCCCATACACAACCCTGCCAAGTATGGGGCACTGTCCCTGGTGGTGCCTGAATCACAATATGAAATATGGGCAAAAAAAATGGCCGCATCCCTGCACAAGGATTTGCCGGCCGGATCATAAAAGGATTATCCATGTCCATACGCACAAACGGCATCCTGATGCACATAAGCAGTCTTCCCGGCAGGTACGGTATCGGTGATCTGGGACCCGCAGCCTATGGGTTTGCCAATTTTCTGTCTGCAACAGGCCAGCAGATATGGCAGGTGCTGCCGCTGAATCCTGTTGACCCCCAAAGCGGTTCTCCCTACAGCAGCCCCTCAGCCTTTGCAGGCAACCCTTTGCTGATAAGTCCGTATTTTCTTGTCCGTGCAGGACTTCTGTCTGTGAATGAAACCATGCCGCAACAGCCATTTTCCCATAACCGCGTTGATTATCCAGCTGTTGCAGAACATAAGCACACCCTTTTTCAACTGGCTTTTGAACGTATGGAACAACAAAAAAAAACCCTTGCCGGGTTTGATCATTTCTGCTCCCGGCAGACAGGCTGGTTGAAAGATTATGCAACATACATGGCGCTCACAGCGCATTTTGAACAGGTCACCTGGCAGCAATGGCCCCAACCGTTACGGGACCGGCACCCGGATGCCCTGGCCGAGATACAGAACAGGCTGAGCAGACAGATCAGATACCATAAATTTGTACAATTTTTGTTTTTCCGTCAATGGCAGGGACTCAAAAATTACTGCAATACCCGCAATATCCGTCTGTACGGAGATCTTCCCATCTATATGCCCTTTGACAGTGCAGATGTCTGGAGCTGTCCGCAGCAGTACAAACTGGATGAAAACAAATTACCGACAAAAGTGTCAGGGGTTCCGCCGGATTACTTCAGTGACACCGGTCAGCTCTGGGGCCACCCGGTCTACGACTGGCAATACCTGCAGAAAAACGATTACGCGTGGTGGCTTAAACGGTTTGCACACAACTTTGAGATGTTTGATGTGGTGCGCATCGATCATTTCAGGGGGCTGATTGCATACTGGGAGGTTGCAGCTTCGGCAGAGACCGCTGTTGACGGGCAATGGGTGGAGGTACCGGGTGATGATTTTTTCACCAGCTTGACCATGCGGTTCGGACATCTGCCGGTTATTGCCGAAGACCTGGGCACGATCACACCTGATGTCCATGAATGCATGCGCAGATTCCAGTTGCCCGGTATGCGGGTGCTGCAGTTCGCTTTTGGCGACGATTTTCCCCACGGTTCATTTTTGCCCCATCACCATATCCGGGACTGTATAGTTTACACCGGCACCCATGACAACAATACCATCCGAGGATGGTTTGAACAGGAACTTACCGACCAGGCAAAGACCCGTTTGCAGCGCTACCTGGGCAACCATATCTCCAAGGAAAAAATACACTGGCAAATGATGCGCCTGGCCATGATGTCTGTGGCTGATACAGTGATCATCCCGCTCCAGGACATTCTCGGTCTGGGCCCTGATGCCCGCCTGAACCAGCCGGGGGGTACACAGGACAACTGGCAGTGGCGGCTGCCAAAGAAAAAATTGACCAAACAGCATGCCGGATGGCTCAAAAATGTTACGGCTGTCTATGGCAGGTGCAGGGTGTCACCAGACTGACTACGCCAGCGGCCAGGTTCACCAAAGCACATTGAACACATGCCCGAGGAGCAGATACATCATGCCGGTGATGATAAAGACCATCAGGATGTTAAATATAAATCCGGCACGCGCCATTTGCGGTATGCTGATCAGTTCGCTGCCATAGACAATGGCATTCGGCGGCGTGGCGACCGGAAGCATGAATGCACAGCTGGCGGCCACCGACCTGTGCGGACGTAAATGTCTCATAACATCAAGCTGCTAGTTGAAATTTCACTTCTCTATTTCTGAACCAATTCTGATATTCTTTATTGATTAATAAAATAATCAATCAGCTGCACCAAGTCCGGTTCACAACGCTTTGCGCACAACGCGATGCACAAAACCAAGCTTTTTGATGGTAAGCGGTTAATTAACCGCTTACGTGAATACCGACTTCAGCGCTTGGCAATAATCCAAACGGCATGTACGATGCCGGGGATATATCCCAAAAGAGTCAAAAGGATGTTCAACCAGAATGCTCCGCCGATTCCCACCTGAAGAAAAACGCCAAGAGGCGGTAAAAGTATTGCAATCAAAATCCGAACCAGATCCATATTCTTTCTCCTTATATTCCGTTCTGCTGAGGTTTTCAGAAGCAGAACCTTCGGTTGAAGGAACGCTACTTGTTGTCGGTATCAAATTCGCTTTTGGCTTTTTCCCAGGAATCGCTCATCGCCTTGTAGACGTCTGAGAATCCCTTTTTCATCTGTTCCCATGCACCTGCAAAGCTGTTCTTGAAGCTTCCATACCACTCGGCAAGCTCATTTCTCTGCTGGCGCAGCGCTTTCAGGTTGGCCCTGGTTTTTTGACGGGCTGCCTGGGTCATCTGGTCCCAGTTGTTGTCAACGCGACGTTCCAGTGCGTCTATTCGGCCGTCGACCTTTTTGAGTGCCTGATCAACCTCTTTGACTGCCTGATCGCGCTGGTCAACGGTGTATTGCTGAAGTGTGTTGATCAGCTCCTTTTTTTTGGGTCCCTTTCGGGAGTGGTTAACTTTTTAATTTTAAAAATATATTCCTGAAATTTAAAATATGAAGAGGCGGTTTCGAGACCATCGGCTTCAATGGGTCCGGCAACCCCCTCTATTCAACCACTAATTTTGAAACAACTTCCCGAACGTTATGTGTTTCCAGGGCCAGGGCCATCGCCTTGCCGATCAATTCCGGAGATTGAACCGTGCCGGACAATGTCACCTTTCCATCCGTCGTGGATACGGAAATGGAAAAAGCTGAAAGATCCGGGTCATTAGCGAGCTTGATCTTAATGGCGGCAGTAGCCTGGGCATCCCGGGCATGATCTGAAACCGATTCGCCCAGATCCCTGGCCTTGCGCCGGATCACTTCTCCCTGCTCTTCCAGTTCCTGGCGGATATCTTCGGGACGCAACTCCCAGGCTTCCAGTCTGGCCTGCAGGATCTGGTTCATTGTTTCACTGGTCTCCTCGACCTGAGCCACAACGCGCTCCTCGGTTTCCTGCACCTTCTGGTTGTCCTTGCCCACATTGAAATACCAGATCCCCACCCACGCCACGATAATGCCACAAAGAAGACCAATAATAAAAGTTTTCATTGCTAAGTTTCCTGTTCATAAAGGTTTGATTCAACTTATCATAGCCGTTTATTTGTCCCGGCATAAGGTAGACAGGATTAAGAAGAAAAATCCACGCATTGTCAATCAAAAAGGCTACGGCTGCCTACGGCCGGGGCAGCGTGTCACCAGACTGATCGTAATTTTTAATGAGCTGCTGGTAAAAATCCACTGTCTGCCGGGCAATACTTGCCCATGAAAAGTGTTTTTCGATTCTTTTTCGGCCTGCCGCACCCATATGGGCCCTTTTTTCCGGCGCCCGCACCAGGGAGTTGATGGCAGCTGCCAGATCTGCAGCAAATTTTTCCGGCCTTTCAGGTTCTGCATCCTTCTTTGCCGCAAAGGGAACCAGAAGTCCGGTTTCTTCATGGACCACCACTTCCGGAATCCCCCCGACCGCTGCAGCCACAACCGGTGTATTGCACGCTCCCGCCTCAAGATTGATGATGCCGAAGGGTTCATACACAGAAGGGCATACAAAAACAGCGGCATGGCTGTAAAGGACCGGCAGATCCTGCAAAGGAATTGTTTCTGAAATCCAGAGAATCTCTCTGCCTGTTTCCTGTCTGGCACTTTTTACCCGGGTTTCCATTTCCTGTGCAATCTCTCTGGTATCAGGTGCACTGGCACACAGAACGATCTGTACGCCCGGATCCACCATGGAAATGGCCCGGATCAGATGCATGATCCCCTTCTGACGGGTAATTCTGCCCACAAAAAGAATATAGGGTCTGTCCGGATCAATGCCGTAGGTTCTGAGTGTTTCCGGCCGGAATGTCTCACAAAAAAACCGGGTATCCACCCCGTTATAAATCACCTGTATCTTTTCAGGATGAATCTGGTAGAGATCCATCACGTTCTTTTTCATTGTTTCAGACACAGCAATAATACCGTCTGCATTTTCCATGGCTGTTTTTTCCAGCCAGCAGGTGGCATGGTAACTGTCACCGAGCTGGTCTTTTTTCCAGGG
>JAABTU010000444.1 GCA_011389715.1 Desulfotignum sp. | reverse complement strand
TGTTTCCTGGAGGGTGGCCATGGCGATGACATCCAGGGGATTGGACACCACCACCACAATGGCATTGGGGGCGTATTCGGCAATGGCCCAGGAGGCTTTTTTGGCGATGTCCACATTGATTTTCATCAGGTCCATGCGGTCCATCCCCGGTTTTCTGGGAATACCGGCGGTGAGGACCACCACATCCGAGCCGGAAATATCTTTGTACTCATTGCTACCTGAGATGTGCACATTGTAGTTTCTCATGGGTGCGGCATGCAGGTAATCCATGGCCTTTGCCTGGGGAAGGCCTTCCACCACATCCACCATGACAATGTCTGCCAGGTTTTTTTCCGCAATATAATACACCGCTGTGGCCCCCACGTTTCCTGCGCCGATAATGGATACTTTAGGCATGGGTGTCCTCCTTGACAGTCTTTTTTATCATCTGTGCACCTGTGTTCAATGTCTCAATCTGCCCGTTGTCCAACCGGGGTGCTATTACTTTTGCCGCACCGGTCCGGTTGATTACACAAGGCAGTGACAGGGCCGCACCATGGATGCCGAACTGTCCGGTGAGTACCCGGGATACGGACAAAACCCGGCCGGTGTCACGGCTGATGGCTTCGGCCAGTTCAGCGGCCACGGCAGACGGGCCGTAGTATGCACTGGATCTGCCTGCCAGATCCACGATCAAAGCACCGGCCTGCCGGGTCTGGTCAAACAGGTCTGCAATGGTATCTTTTTCCATGAAGGTTTCTATGGGCACTCCGGATACGCAGCAGTAATCCTGCAGGATGATCATATCATCCGCATGTCTGCCCACCACCTGGGCTGCCACGTTTTCCATGGATACCCCCAGGGTTTTTGCAATGAAAAATCGCAGCCGGGTGGCATCCAGAATCCCGCCCAGGCCCATGATCTGATGGGGGGGCAGCGGCGAATGCTGCGCAAAAACCGTGGTCAGCAGATCCACCGGCTCGGTAACCACAATGACCTTTGTCCCAGGATTGGTGATTTTTTCTGCATATGTTTTGATGATATCTTTGTTTTCCTGGAAAAGGGCGTCTCTGTCCATGCCGGGTTTGCGCACGGCCCCGGCAGTGATGATAATGATGTCTGCAGTAAGAACCGCATGCGGATCATCTGTGCCCTGGATAGATGTACGGTATCCCCTTATGGGGGCTGCCTCCATCATATCCAGTGCCTTGCCCTGTGCCAGTCCCTCCTGGATGTCGCAGAGGGTGACGTGGTCCACCCCTTTTTCCGCCAGAAAAAAAGCCGTGTTGGCACCGACATTGCCGCTGCCGATAATTCCGATCATGGAAACCTCCTTTCATATCATTGCAGATCACGTGTTGTGAAAAGATGTTCAGTGTCTGGGTTATGTTCTGGTTGTGTTATAAGCAAAATGGATGCCTTTACTGTAGGCTGAGTGGGCCGGTGTTGTCAAATCCAAAAGAAAAAGATCCGGTGGCACCCGGCCGGTTGTAGAATGCAAAATCATGGTTATTGTGGTAATTATTGACGTAAATCAACAGGAGGGAATCCATGGAACGACTGCTGATCACCGGTGCATCCGGTTTTGTGGGCACGCATCTGTCCCGGTATTTTCTGTCAAAAGGCGTGCATGTGACCGGGCTGGGCACTTCCAGCACCCATCCGTTTACCGAAGAATTTGACAATTTTGTGTGGATTTCCGCCGATACCACCAAACAAGGGGCCTGGCAGGAACAGGTGCCCCTGGCAGATGTCATTGTCAATCTGGCCGGGCAGAGTATTTTCAAACGATGGACAGACAAATACAAGCAGGCCATTTATGATTCCCGGATACATACCACCCGTAACCTGGTGGCGGCCATGGCGGAAGACAAGCCGGTTACTCTTTTGAGCACCTCGGCGGTGGGCATCTATGGTGATGCCAAAGAAAAGCTGCTCACAGAAGATGCCCCTACGGGATCCGACTTTCTGGCCAGGGTGTGCATCGGCTGGGAAACGGAGGCCCGCAAGGCAGAAAGCGCCGGGGCAACGGTGCATATCATGCGGTTTGGCGTGGTCCTGGGAGACGGCGGGGCTTTGTCGGTCATGTCCCCGGCATTCAAATGGTTTGCCGGAGGTCCCCTGGGCGGGGGCCGGCATTGGTTTCCCTGGATTCATATCCAGGATCTGATCCGGGCTGCGGACTTTCTGATAAAAAAATCTACTGCCCCTGCCACGTTTAACCTGGTGGGACCTGAACCGGTCCGGCAGCGCGATTTTGCCAAAGCCCTGGGCCGGGCACTGCACCGGCCGGCTGTGGTGCCTGCCCCCAAATTTATGGTGAAACTGGTCATGGGCGAGCTGGGGGCTTCGCTGCTCAACAGCCAGAAAGCATATCCCGAAGGCTTGGAAGAACTGGGATTTTCCTTTGAATATAAAACGATTGAAGCCGCTTTGGCAGCCATTTTCGGCACACCATCCGACAAATGAAAAATTACTTGCCATGACCTTGAAATCTGGTATACAAATTGCTGTCAACCTGTTATTTAATAGCTGTAATATGTAATTGTCATGTGATATTATTATTGGTTGAAAAACGAAAAACACCAATCAGGAGGAAAACACCCATGCATTTTGGATCCATTGATGAAATATTGACCTTTGCCATTGGCAAGGAAAAAGAAGCGGTTGAATTTTACAATACCCTGGCTGCTGAAGCCACCAGGGCATCCCTCAAGGGAATTTTTCAAAATTTTGCCAAAGAAGAAGAAAAACACGCAGCACTTTTGTCTGATATTTCCGGAAACAAGGAAAAAATTACGTCCTATGAGTTCAAGAAGATACCAGATCTGAAAATCAGTGATTACATGGTGGAAAAAGAGTATGAACAGGGCATGCCCATGCCTGAAATTCTCAAAATAGCCATGAAAAGAGAAGAAAAAGCGGTGAAGCTCTACCAGACCCTGGCAGACCAGACCGATAATGCAGATGCCAAAAAAGTGTTCACGATGCTGGTCCAGGAGGAATCCAAACACAAGCTGGGTCTGGAATCCATGTATGATGATTACCTGGCTGACCAGGACAATTAGGCACACCGGGGCGCCATGGATGTAAGCTGCCTTTTCAGACCGTCTTCCATGGCAGTTATCGGGGTGTCCACCTCCCATGACAGCCATCCGGCCAATGTGATTTACAACAAGAATCACCTGCGGTACCCGGTGCAGACCTTTGCCGTCAACCCCAAAGGCGGTCGTCTCAACCGTGAACCGCTATACCGGTCTGTTGCAGACATTGAAATCCCCGTGGACCTGGCCGTAATTGCGGTCAGGGCCAGGTTTGTTCCTGATGTTGTGTCCCAGTGTATTGACAAAGGGATAAAAGGGGCGGTGATTATTTCCGGCGGGTTTTCTGAATCCGGCAACAAAGACCTCCAGAACCAGGTGGCGGATATGGCGGCCCGGGCGGATTTTCCCTTTGTGGGCCCCAACTGCCTGGGCATTTATTCGCCTGATGCCGTGGATACCTTTTTTCTGCCCGGTGAGCGCATTATCCATCCCAAAAAAGGCAACATCGGGTTTGTGTCCCAGAGCGGCGGGGTCCTGGTGGACCAAATGGTGAAGTTCGCCGGCGAGGGCATCGGGGTATCATCTGCAGTGAGCATCGGCAACAAAGCCTGTCTTCGGGAAACAGACATGATCGACTGGTTTGAACAGGATCTTGCCACCCGGGTCATCGCTTTTTATATCGAAGGATTTGACTGCCGGGAAGGCAGGGATTTTATCAAACGGGCCGAGGCCTGTTCCAAACCCATTGTGGTGCTCAAGGCAGGCAAAACCGCCAGGGGTATTGCCGCCGCCTCCAGCCATACCGCTTCCATGGCCGGTGACTACCGGGTGTTTTCCCAGATCATGCAGCAGCATTGCGTGGCAGAGGCGGATACGGAATATGAACTCACCTCTTTTTGCGAGGCCTTAAGCTGTTATCCAAAGGGAATCTTCGGCAATGTGGGCATTGTTTCCGTTTCCGGCGGACACGGGGTGGTGGCGGCAGATGCCTGCGGCCACCACGGCCTGGATATTCCCGGGATTGCCGCAGCAACGGCCGATACCATCCGGGCAAGACTGTCCCCGGCAATCCAGCAGATCGCTGCTTTGGATAATCCGGTGGATTTGACAGGATCGTGTGTGGATGCCGACATTCTCACATCCGTGCGCCATCTTTCCCGGGACCGGAATCTGGACTGCATCCTGGCCCTGCTTTTGCCCTATTCTCCGGGTATTTCCGCCGACATCGGGGCCAAACTGAGCCAGGTGGCCAGAAACGAGGGCAAACCTCTGATTGCCTATGTGCCCAAAGAGGACAAGTACAAGATTATTACCGAAGGGTTTGCGCTCAACAAGATTCCGGTGGCCTCTTCTGTGGAGGGTGCCGTGCTCATGGCCAAGGCATTGAAGAGGTGCAGGCCATGGTGATGACCGCACAGATGCAAAAGATCATTGCAGATGCACAGCCCATGGGCTGGATACTGGAACCCCAGGCCAAAAAGCTGCTGGCAGACAGCAGGCTGGGCATCCCTGAAGGAATTGTAACCGATTCTTTTGACACCGCACAAAAATTTCTGGCCGCCGGTGAAGGGCCTGTGGTAATCAAGGCCGTGTCTGCCGACATTGTCCACAAGACCGAACTTCAGGCGGTTGTCACCGGCATCCAGGATCCTGACACCCTTGCACAACACATGGAACGGCTCTTGTCCCTGAAGGGATGCAGCCAGGTTCTGGTGGAGGAGATGGTGTCCGGCATCGAGATCCTGGTGGGGGCCAAAAATGATGTCCAGTTTGGCCCGGTGGTGGTGCTGGGCCCCGGCGGCACCGGGGTGGAACTGTACAATGACACCGCCATCCGTCTGGCACCGGTGACACCCGCAGATGTATATTCCATGGTGGATTCTTTGGGGGCAAAACCGGTTTTTTACGGCTTCCGGGGCCGGCCCGGGGTGAATATGGAGGCACTCACCCAAATGGTGGTGACCTTCTCCCACCTGCTCATGGATCTGGAGCCCCATTTTGAGTCCATTGATCTGAACCCGGTGATCTGCACCCCGGACCATTGTGTGGTGGCGGATGCCCGCATCATGCTTTTGCCCCGGACCGGTTGAGACGAAAAGTCCAATAGGTGAAAATCTCCGATATGTAAAAAGATCCGGTGTACGGGGAAATTCCATGAGACCTGGTCATGTCGGGTTTGGCGATGCCCACCCCCCGGGGAGTCCTGCAGCCGGCCTGAGATCCGTGGGCTCTGACAGTCCTGCTGCAGGACCCCCCGGGGGCTTTCACCAAGACTGGAAGGGTACAGTATAACAACAGCTGCCGGCAACCTGTGTCATGCAGCAGAAACGCCAAACCCATACTTGAAAAACAAAAGAAGGCTGTTATGAGCAATAACGCTGATCCCAAAAATCGGAAATTGCGGCTGGTATCCTGGAATGTCAATGGATTTCGGGCCGTGCTCAAAAAGGATTTTTTTGCCTCCGTGGCCCGGCTGGACCCGGACGTTCTCCTGCTCCAGGAAACCAAACTTCAGGCGGACCAGCGCACCCCGGAAATGATCGATTTTCCCCCGTTTCAGTCTTTCTGGTCCTATGCCACAGTGAAAAAAGGGTACAGCGGGGTGGCTGCCTATTCCCGGCTGGTTCCCAACCAGGTGATCACTGATTTCGACCGGCCGGAATATGACGGCGAAGGCCGGGTGATTCAGATGGATTATGACCGGTTCACCCTGTTCAATATCTATTTTCCCAACGGGCAGATGAGTGATGAGCGCCTGCAGTACAAGCTGGATTTTTATGACTGGTTCCTGGATTATGCCCGGTTATTGCGGGATGCGGGAAAAGGATTGATCATCACCGGGGATTTCAACACGGCCCACAATGAGATTGACCTGAAAAACCCGGGTCCCAATGCAAAAAGGTCAGGATTTCTGCGCATTGAACGGGATGTCCTGGACCGCATGACAGCCGACGGGTATGTGGACACCTTCCGCTATTTTTATCCGGACATGGTGAAATATTCCTGGTGGTCCTACCGGTTCAGCGCCAGAAAAAAAAATGCCGGATGGCGCATTGATTATTTCTTTGTCACCCGGGACCTGCTGGACAGCGGCATGGTCAAAGATGCATTCATATACAATGACATTTTCGGGTCTGACCACTGCCCCGTGGGAATTGAAATAGAGGTGTGAGGTATGAGGTGTGAGGTATGAGGGAAAAGTAACGACCTCCCTTGCTCCTCACTCCTCATCCCTCACCCCTCCATCTGCTTGCAGATCTGCCGGCCGAACTCAGAACAGGATACCTCGGTGGCACCCGGGATCTGCCGGGCCAGGTCATAGGTGACGGTTCTGGCAGTGATGGCCTTTTGCAGGGCATCATGGATCAGGTCTGCGGCCTCATGCCACCCCATGTGATCCAGCATCATGGCACCTGACAGAATCAGGGATCCCGGGTTGACCTTGTCTTTGCCCGCATATTTGGGTGCGGTGCCGTGGGTGGCTTCGAACACGGCGCAGTCTGTTCCGATGTTGGCTCCCGGTGCCAGTCCCAGTCCACCCACCATGGCGGCCAAAAGATCGGAAATATAGTCCCCGTTCAGGTTGGGGGCGGCAATGATATCATACTCTTCGGGCCGCAGCAGCACCTGTTGAAACATGCTGTCGGCAATCCGGTCCTTGAGCAGGATTTTTCCTGTGGGGAGTTTGCCGTTGAACTCTTTGTACAGCTGGTCTTCCAGGATTACGGTACCGGCAAAATCCTCTTTTCCCACTGCCAGGCCCCAGTTGAGAAATGCCCCTTCCGTGAATTTCATGATATTGCCTTTGTGCATCAGGGTGACGCTTGTGCGGTTGTTGTCCAGGGCATACTGGATCGCCTGTTTCACCAGGCGCCGGGTGTTGGCTTCACTGATGGGTTTGATGCCGATGCCGGTGGTGTCCTGCGCAAGGGCCTTGCCGGTTTTGTTTTTGATAAAATCAATGATCTCTTTTGCATCCTCAGTACCGGACTGCCACTCGATGCCCGCGTACAGGTCTTCGGTGTTTTCCCGGAAAATCACCATGTCAATCGCGGCGGGGTTGCGGCACGGAGAAGGTACCCCTTTTATATACCGGGCCGGCCGGATGCAGGCGAACAGATCCAGTTCCTGGCGGATGGCCACGTTAAGCGAGCGCATGCCTTTGCCTACTGGCGTGGTCATGGGGCCTTTGATGGCCACCCGCAATTTTTTAATCTGTTCCAGGGTGGTTTTCGGCAGCCATTCTCCGGTTTTCTGAAAACTGGATTCACCTGCAGGCAGTTCCGTAAAATTAATGGCGCGGTTACCGCCGTAAGCTGTTGCAACCGCTGTATCCATTACCGGCCGGGTGGCGTGCCAGATATCTGGGCCTGTGCCATCTCCGGGGATACACCCGATGACGGGATGGGCCGGCACATTCAGAGAATTGTCCGGGTTCAGCGTGATAAAGTCAGCCATATTACGGGTTCCTTTACAATGGAAGGTGGATAAAAACAGCCGTCAGTCCTTGAATACCAGTTTTCCGCCGATGTAGCCGGCCACACCGGCGGATGCCAGCATGACAATATTGATGAAAATAAATACCCAGGCCAGAGGCGTTGATAAAACCGCAGGATCAGCCAGATACCAGACCATGGAAATCACGCAGGCAGCACTTGTCAGGGCAGCAGCCAGTATTTTGAGTTTAAACAAAAGGGTATAGGCCTGGTTGTATTTTTTCTGCCACTCCAGAAAACCGGTGTACAATACCGGGGGCAGGGCCAGAACTACAAAGATAAGGTTGATGACAGCGGCTTTCGCCGGCAGTGTGGCATCAAACAGCCAGGCCAGAATGAACAGAACAGCTGCTGCCGGCAGAATTCCGTTGGGGGTATGCACCAGTATCGGGTGGGCATGGTGCCGGATCATCAGTTCTGTAATCCGCTGGTACAGCGTCGGTGGGCCGGTGGGGGGTGTTTTTTCCTCTTCAGGCGAGGTGATACCGCCTGCATCTTTCGAAGGGGCAGGGGCAGGGGAGGATCTATCTGGTGCAGCACCAGATGCTTTGGAAGGCGCAGCATCCGTTTTTTCCTGTGAATCAGGGATCTCAATTTCTACAAACTTGTCCGGGCCGGCCCCGCATACCGGACATTTGTCCGGCGGGGTATCACCCTTATGAATATAATTGCATACAGTACATTTCCAGGCTTTCATATTTTTTTTCCTTGTTCATAAATTAATGCTTACTTTCTACGCAGGTTTCGCTTCTTATTCATCCACCGATTCTCACACCGCGAATTTCAAACCGTACGCCGCAGTTTTCACCTTTTTTCAATATCGGCGAACCTGCACTCATCCGGTCCGCAGTATTCTCCCACATATGTGGCCCCGGGGCGGTATAAAGAGGGTTTGGGTGCGGCCATGGCAAACTGTTCTTCCATGACATGGGCACACCAGCCGCTGACCCGTGACAGGGCAAATATGGGAGAAAACAGGTCCATTGCAATGCCCATGGCATAAAACAGGGATGCGGAATAAAAATCCACATTGCAGAAGATATCTTTGTTTTTGTGTTTTTTAAATGCCTGTTTGGCCTTTTTTTCCAGGGCTTTTGACAGCTCATACCAGTGGGTATCTCCGGCGATTTCTCCCATGCGCCGGCACATGGGGGCCAGAATAAGGGCCCGGGGGTCGTCTGTCTGGTATACCGCATGGCCCAGGCCCATTATCAGGCCGCCGGAATCCAGAGTTTTGTTGATATAGGGTGCGATATTTTTTTCAGAATTGATTTCCATGAGCATTTTCATGACCCGGACATTGGCACCGCCGTGCAGCGGCCCGGAAAGGCTGCCGATGGCTGCGGATATTGCTGCATAAATATGGGCTTTGGTGGAGGCCACCTGCCGGGCGGTAAAGGTGGACGCGTTAAAGGAATGCTCTGCATGAAGCACCAGCCCGGCATCAAAAAAACCGGCCACTTCCGTTTCGGGTGTTTCATCGGTGAGCATATACAAAAAGTTGGCAGCATGGCCCAGGGTATTGTCCGGCATCACCGGGGTTTTATTGCTGCGTATCCTGTCCCAGGCCGCAATAATGGTGCCAAGCCCTGCTATGAGGTTCTCCGCACTGTACAGGGTATGTTCCAGAGTTTCTGAGCCCGCGTTCTCATCGGTCTGGATCAGCATAGGGGCTGCCATCTGGATCACATCCATGGGATTCATGGTTTTGGGCAGGCTTTTCAAAAACGCGAAAACATTTTCCGGCACATGGCGTTTCTGTTTCAGGCTGGCATCAAAATCAGCCAGTTCCTCTTTTTTGGGCAGGCGCTCATAGAGCAGAAGAAAACACACCTCTTCAAAGGTGGCATTTTCCGCCAGGTCTTCAATGAGATATCCGCGGTAAATCAGTTTGCCTTCTTTACCCCGGACATCACAGATTTTTGAACTTGCGACATCAATGCCGCGAAGACCTGTGTTTAAAACAGGGGTGCATTCGTCATTCATGGCAATCTCCGTAAAAAATTTAGAATATTTTTTCAGGGGGTCTTCTTTCCGGGACATATTCCACCCGGGCCTCATGGTTATGTACTGCTTTGGAAACATAGAGCCCGCAGTAGCAGGCCCCGAACTCTTCAAGATCCGGTTCCCGGTAGACACAGGGGCAGATGATGTCCTTGTCTTTTTCTCTGTCTGCACAGGCCAGGCGGCAGGGACATGCCATGTATCCATACCGGTCTTTGTTTAAAAGCAGCGACTCCAGCAGCTCAAAGACCAGGTCTTTGTCTTTGTTAAAATAGATGCCTTTGGCTTCCTGTGATTTTTTCAAAGCCTGATAAAGTTGTTCCACTTTCATTATTCAATCCCCAGTGCATTTTTGATTTCTTTTTCCTTGAACCCCACGATGACTGTATCATTGATTTTGATGGTGGGAAAAGAACACCTCGGATTCAACTCCTTGATATCGGCGATAATGGCTTTTCTTTCTTCCCCCTCCAGGTCGTCCACTTCCACGTAATTATATTCCACATTGCAGTCATTTAATAATTTTTTGGTGGATTTGCAGTGGCTGCAAGTGCTTAAAGCGTATAGTATGGGTTTTTCCGAGGTCATTTTGGCTGCTCCTTTGGTGAGATTATGGTTTTTTTGTTGTGACTTTTGACCGTGATGAAACCAGCTCTTGTTTCTTTTTTAATTGGTCTTTGTATATTTTGCATGTTTTGTGCCGGTTTGGCAAGGAGCAATTCATATTTTGATTGGGCAGCCTTTTTGGAACTGGCGTGATTTTTGCTTTTAAATCCCTTCAGGCAATGATACAAAATGCAGATATATAACCATTTTTAATTCAGGAACCATTCATGGGAAATGATATAACCTAATAAATTTGACCTGGGGGATGCACACAAACCGTTTTTACAAACAGATCCTGTAACAAAAGAGGCACAAATGTCTCAGGGTGAAACGTATCAGCGGTACAGATTTACAAAAGACGGTATATCTCCCCGGATTGCTCCCTGCACCGGCGCCGGCCTGGTGCAGGTGGACGGCAATGAACACACAGAAACCGGATTTTCGGATGAAGATCCCCACAGGGCTGAGCCGGTCAGGGTAGCGGTCGTTACAGTTTGATCACAAACATACAACACATATTTCAGGAGGACACATGGGAACGGTATTGATTGTTTATGCAACCCGGTCTGAAGAGACCAAAGCTATTGCAGACATCATCGGCGAAGGTATCCGGATATCCGGACATAATGCAGAACTTAAAAGGGTCAGCGAAATCAAAAACGAAGAAGATCTCAAAGGCTATGATGCCTATATTTTCGGTTCACCCACCTATCACGGGGAGATGATCACCTCGATGAAGCAGCTGCTGTTTATGGCGGAACGGGCGGAGCTTTCGGGAAAACCCGGTGGTTCATTCGGTTCATACGGATGGAGCGGCGAGGCAGCCGGCCGGATTTTTGATACCATGACCCATATTTTCAAGATGAATATGGTATCTGAAGGGCCCCTCATGCTCAAGGCAGCCTGGGTGGGGGGCGGCATAAAAGCCGCCCAGGAATACGGGAAAAATGTTGCCGCCATGATATAGGAAAATCATGAAAAGGAGAGGCCATGAAAACCCAGTCAGTTATTGTTGCCTGCACCGGTTGCCAAGCAAAGAACCGGGTGCCGGTGGCACGTATGAAAGACAGGCCCAAATGCGGCAGATGCGGCAGTCCTCTTTCCATGGAAACCCTTGGAAAGCCCGTGGTTGTGTCTGATGCCACCTTTCACCAGGAGGTCATGGTTTCGACACTGCCGGTGCTGGTGGACTGCTGGGCCCCCTGGTGCGGGCCCTGCCGTGCTGTGGGGCCGATCATGGATGCTTTGGCCCAAAAATACCAGGGCCGGTTAAAGGTGGCCAAGCTGAATCTGGATGAAAATCCCGGTACAGGATCGCGTTTCGCCATCTCTTCTGTTCCCACCATGCTGCTGGTGAAAAACGGGAAGGTGAAGGACACCCTGGTGGGGGCGCTGCCAAAAGAACAGATGGAAGCAGCCATTGCACAGATTTTGTAATACGTAAGCTGCAAGCAAGTGTCCGGGGCGCGGGTGGGCTTTTTTGGCATGATGTTTGCTTGATGTTTGCTGTGAATGCACGAACGTGAATGCAAAAACGTGAACCCCTCCGAAAGGCAAGGAACCATGCCAAAAAAAGAGATAACACCACAGCAGAATAAAAAAAAACATGAACACCATGCAGCCTGCTTTTACGGGGCACAAAAATCCAGTAATGAAATATATTTCCAGATTGCCTCAGTATTCAGAGAGGTGAGTCAGGATGATACCCGGCTGGCAAAAGCGTGGATGCACCGTATTTTAATGGCCAGCCATCCGGAACATACAGATAAAAGTGGAAAAATTTTTGCAAATGGCATATAAAATTAAGATAGTGTTACGCAGAATGGCCCCTGTCCCCGTGCGGGCCATGAGAACATGAATAATCCAACCCCAAACATAGCAAAGGAGTCGAAAATGGCAGAAAAAATGGGTATTTACAAGTGCGAAAAATGTGGCAATATTGTGCAGGTCCTTCATGGAGAGCAGCCCCCGGTCACCTGCTGCGGCAAACCCATGGAACGGCTGGTGGAAAACACCGTGGATGCGGCCGTGGAAAAACATGTGCCGGTGGTGGAAAAAATTGAAGGCGGCTACAAGGTCAAGGTCGGCAGTGTGGCGCATCCCATGACCAGTGAACATTATATCCAGTGGATCGAGCTGACAAGTGAAGACAATATGTTTGTCCAGCGGCAGATGCTGACCCCGGACAGCGCACCAGAGGCCACTTTTAAAACCGATGCCGCCAAAGTGGTGGTCAGGGAATACTGCAACCTGCACGGCCTGTGGAAAGCCTGATACCCGTCATATAAACCCGTGTACTGAAAACGCAGCTTTCACAAATCTGACCCCGCTCAACAGCGCCGAAGTCCTGCTTTGACGGTGGGAAGTTTTAACGTTGCGTAAAAAAGCCCCGGAGGCCGAAATAAGGTTTCCGGGGCTTTTGTTCTGGTTCTTTTTCTATATGAAAGCCGACAGCCGTCAGTAATCAGTAATCAGCTTTCAGTAAACAATTACAAATTCTTCCCTTAACAGCTAAAAGCTAACAGCTAACAGCCAACAGCTTCATCAGGCAAATTCCGTGAGTTTTCCCGCCAGCAGCTGGATATGGCGCATCTCTTCTTTGATAATATCCTGGACTCTGGATTTTCCCAGTTTTTCCGGCACCAGTTCTTTGATGCCCAGGTAAAAGGAAATGGAATCTTTTTCCGCGGCAATGGCTGCGGTCAGAATCCCTTTCATGCTGGGTTCTGGCTGGTCTTTTTGGAAAAATACCCGTGTGTCTGCCAGGGCCTTGAGATACCGGGTGTTTTCATCATCCGGATCAAATACTGTGGCTGCCGCTTCTGAACCGTCCAGCTGCGCCTTCATGGCGGCAAAGGTTTTCTCATGGGCATCTTCCATGTCTGCCAGGGAAGTTAAAAATTGTTTGTGAATGTCCTGGTCCAACAGATTGGCAGATTTCCTGTAGAACCGGGCGCCATTTTGTTCAATTTCAATGGCAATGTCAAAAATATCGTTAGCCGTGAATTCATTGTCCATGCCTGCGTACCTCCCTGTTGCAAGTTTTTATATGAAAGCCGTCAGCCGCCAGTACTCAGTTATCAGTTTCCAGTAACCAATTGCAAATTTTCCCCTGCTGGTTTCTACGGGCTAACAGCTAAAAGCTTTCATATTTTGTTATGCCCGTAAGGGCATGGGTGTTATTCCGACAGTTTTACCTTCAGGGTTTTCGCCAGAGTAACGCCCAGGTCAAAGCAGCGCTCCAGATCAGAAGCATCCGGCACATAGAGCACCTTGACACCGTCACTGACCATGTCCCATTTCATTTCTTCAAACTCTTTGTTCAATATCTTGACCGCCTCACCGCTCCAGCCGTAGGAACCAAAAGCGGCAGCAATTTTGTTCTGGGGCCGCAACCCTTTAATATAGGTCATGACGTCTGCAATTACCGGGAAAATACCATTGTTGAGGGTAGGGGACCCCACAGCCAGTGCGCCGGCATCCAGCACCTCGGTCATGATGTCGGATCTGTGCCATTTGCGGGTATTCATCAGCCGTACATGTACCTCTTCCGATTCAATGCCGCTGGTGATGGCCCGGGCCATTTTGGCGGTGCTTTCCCACATGGAATCAAAAATTACCAATGCCTTTTTTGCGGGTTCCTGCCGGGACCACTGGTCGTAGGCGGTGATGATTTTTGCGGGGTCTTTGCGCCATATGATGCCGTGATCCGGACATATCATGCCAATATCCAGGTTCATTTTGGCCACATCCGCCAGCAGGGCCTGTACCCGGGGAGAAAAATGCAGCAGGATATTGGCATAATACTTGCGGGCATGGGGCATGATCTCCTCTCCGATTTCATCATCAAAGAATTTGTCCCCTGCATAGTGCTGGCCAAAGGCATCACTGGAAAATAAAATTTTCTCATCAGGCATGTAGGTGAACATGGAATCCGGCCAGTGCAGCATCCGGGTCTCCAGAAAGGTAAATGTCCGGTTCCCCAGTGTGAGCGTTTCTCCTGATCCCACCACCTGATAGTTGTAGTCTTTTTTATAATGGCTTTTCAGGTTTTTGGCCCCCATTTTGGAACAATACAGGGGCTTGTCTTCTCCGATTCTGTGCATTACCAGGGGGATTGTTCCTGAATGGTCCATTTCCGTATGGTTACTGATAACGGCATCGATTTTTTTCGGATCCATGATGCGGCTGATATTGGCCAGCATCTCCTCTCCAAAACCTGACTTCACCGTGTCAATGAGGATATTTTTTTCCCCCTGCACCAGAAAGGCATTGTATGAGGTGCCTTCATAGGTGGAATACCCGTGAAAATCACGGATATCCCAGTCCCGGCACCCCACCGAATAGATCCCTTCTGCAATCGTAACGGGTTTAAACATGGGACCTCCGGTTATTCCACTTTTTCAAAATATTCCTGTTCCGCACCGCAAAGGGGGCAGACCCAGGATTCAGGCAGATCTTCCCAGGCAGTGCCCGGTTCGATGCCATTGTCCATATCTCCTTCTTCCGGGTCATATACATATCCGCACGGGCATTCCCATTTGTCCATTTTTACTCCTCCATTCATTAGCGATTGTTTTTTTCCTGTTGTTGTCCAGGCTGTCGGCCCATTGCCAAAAACCATATGGACGTATCAAAATTTTATTGCAAAGAGTGTGCCTGAAAACAGAACACGGCAAATGATAAAAAAAGTTTTCACTTTTAAGACTATTATTATAATATACCCTGGGTAAAATCAATGATGATTTGGGAAAATACAGCATATGCAGGTATTTACAAAACAGTCCAGAATAGATGCCCCGGTGGAGCAATTGTTTGCCTGGCATGCCAGAGACGGCGCCATCATGCGGCTCACTCCTCCCTGGGCCCCGCTCAGACTCAAGTGGCGCCAGGGCAGCGGGATCGACAAAGGGGTACGGGTGGGGTTTGACATGCGGGTGCTGGGCATTCCCATGGACTGGGAGGCTGAGCACATAGATTTTCATGAAAACCGACTGTTCAAGGACCGGCAGACAAAGGGTCCGTTTGCCAGATGGGAGCACACCCATCTTTTTTCTCCTGACGGCCGGAAAAGCGCCATCATGGAGGATCAGGTGGCCTGGCAGCTGCCCATGGGGTTTTTGGCCCGCCCCTTTTACGGCCATGTGCACAAAGAGCTGGGTCGGATATTTGACTACCGGCACCGGGTGTTGGCATATGATCTGACCCACTATGCAGACAAGGTCAAGCGCCAGCGGATTCTGGTGTCAGGGGCATCCGGTACCATCGGCTCCATGCTGGTGCCATTTTTGCGCACCTGCGGCCATGAGGTGATCCGCCTGGTGCGCCGCAGCAATGATCTGGCAGCAGATGAAATGTTCTGGGATCCTGACAAGGGTATTCTGGACATGGCGGCAGCCGGGCCTGTGGATGCCGTCATCAGCCTCAACGGCGTGGATATTTCCCGGGGAAAATGGACCCAAAAACAAAAACAGAAGATCATTGACTCCCGGATTCATCCCACCATGCTGCTGGTGGAAAAAATGGCTGCCATGGACCGCAGACCGTCTGTGTTTATTTCATCATCTGCCATCGGATTTTACGGGGAAGGACAGGATGCAGTTCTCACCGAGGGATCTGCCATGGGGGACTCTTTTATTTCCCGGGTCTGCCACAGGTGGGAACAGGCTTCTTTACCGGCAGAAGAAGCCGGTATCCGAACTGTTCAGCTGCGCATCGGCGTGGTGCTGACCCCGGCCGGTGGTGCCCTGGCCCGGATGATGCCCGCATTCATATCCGGGTGCGGTGCCCGGCTTGGTTCCGGACACCAGTACATGAGCTGGATCAGCATGGATGATACCCTTGGCGGCATTCTGCACATCCTGGAAAACAGTGCAATACAAGGCCCGGTTAACCTGACAGCACCCCATGCCGTTACCAACCGGGAGTTTACAAGGACCCTGGGCCGGGTGGTATCCCGGCCGGCATTTTTTGTGATTCCCGGTTGGGCCGCAGCCCTGCTCTGGGGAGATATGGGCAAAGAAACCCTGATGACCAGTGCCAGGGTGAAGCCCGAAAAACTGCTGGACGCAGGATTTGTATTTCAGCACGATACACTGGCGCCTGCCCTCAGGCATCTGCTGGGCCGGTGAAACCCATGACCTGATAACCCATGACCTGACAAATACGGATTATTTTCATGACAGCACCGTTAAAATTATTGTTTTCTTTTTTGATGATAACCGCCCTGATTTTCGGGTTTATCCATATCTATTTTCCTTTGCAGCATTTCAGCTTTGAACGCCTGCACATCTTTTTGTTCAACCTGTGCACGGGCGGGTCCATTCTGCTCTACTACACACAGGGAGAAAAACAGGTGTCCGGTACAGTACGGCTGTTTTTTGCCGGCTCTCTGGTCTATGCATTTTCGGCTTTTTTGGAACTGTATCCTGTGACCCTTGTGGTGTCCTTTTTTTTGTGTCTGCTGGTGGAAAAGGTTCGGGTCGATGCATTTTCCTGGCTTCCCGAAGATTTTTTCCAAAAAGCGGTGCCTGTGTCGCAAAAATTTCACCATGCATCTTTGCTGTGTTTGTCCACCGGCATCGGCATGGCCTCTGCGGTAATCTTGAACAATGAATATTTTCACTGGGTATATATGGAAAAACTGGTGCTGAACACTTTTTTTCTGGGCTTTTCATTTCCCTTGTCATTGGTCACCTTGTCCCTTGTATTTTCCATGCTCAAAGATATTGAAGGTTCCGGGTATAAGGTGTTCATGGAGCTGTGCTTCTGGACCATCACCCTGGGGGTGATCATTTTTTTTGTGTTTATCCTGATGGAGCGGTTCATCCCCCAGATTTTTGTGACATCTGCCCTGTTTGCCGCCGTGGTGGTGGTGTTTTATCTGTATTACACCTTTGCCAAATCCATGCAGCAGAAACTGTTTCTGACCTCGGGCATCGGGTTTCTGATCGTTACCGCCATCACAGGGATCGCCTATATTTTTTTCCAGATGTCCGACAGTTACGATCCCCAGAGAACCAAATGGCTGCTGCACCTGCATGTATTTGCCTCCCTGTACGGTTGGAACCTCTGCGGCCTGGCTGTTATCTGCCGGTTTGAGGATTTTCCCATCCATCTGCATTCCCCCACGGTGATTTTCGTCCACTGGCTTACCGCCATTGTCCTGGCACCTTTGGGGGTATTTTACGGGTGGTTTGCCATTCTGGCCATTATGGGGTATGCTTTTATTACACTTGTTTTGTTTTTCAGCAGCAACCATACACAAAAGATGCCTTTATGAGCAGCAACAGGGAAAATATCAAACGGTTTTTCAAGCAGTTCAAAACCAATGCAAAAGTATTGGTGATCATCAATGCAGATCCGGATGCCATTGCCTCTGCCATGGCGGTCAAGCGCCTGTTGTGGCGCAGGGTATCAGAAGTGGCCATAGCCCATTTCAACCGGATCAGCCGACCGGACAACCTGACATTGATCCAGCTCGTAGAATCCGGACTGGTGGATCTTGCCTCTGTGGACAAGACCCAGTTTGACAATTTCATCATTGTGGACTCCCAGCCGGACCACAATGCGGCATTTTCCGGCAACACCTATACCGCCATTATCGATCACCATCCGGTGTCCTCTGCTGATGCAGCCTATACAGATATCAGACCCGGATACGGGGCCTGTTCCACCATCCTTTGCGAATACTTGAAATCCTGGAAGATCAAGCCATCTCCCAAACTGGCAGCTGCCCTGATGATGGGCATTAAAACCGATACCGCAGATTTCACCCGCCAGGCTACCATCAAGGATATCCGGGCATTTCAGTATCTGTATAAATTTGCCGACAACAATATCGTCACCAAGGTGGAGCGGGCGTTTTTCACAGACGAAGACCTGGATTTTCTGGGAAACGCCATCAAAAAAAGACAGAAGGTGAACAACCGGGTTTTCTACCATGCCGGAACAATTTCAAAGCCGGATGAACTGGTGGTGGTGGCCGACTTTTTTTTGTCCATTGCCGGGGTCAACTGGTCCATTGTTTCCGGGGTAATGGCGCGCAAACTGATTATTATTCTCAGAAATGACGGCCTGCGCAAAGGGGCCGGCAATACCGCAAAAGAAGCATTTTCCAAATACGGTTCCGCCGGCGGTCACAAAACCATGGCCCGGGCAGAACTGTCCCTTCACCTGATCCGAAAGGATACCGGCACTGCAGCCCGGAAATTTCTTGCCGGCTGGATAATGGAGCGGATTGAAAAAACTGCGGGGAAAAAAATTGAATAAGCTGTGGAGGTTTGCATGTCCGAAAGCGTCAAGCAGATCCTGAATCGCTTTCAATCAGATGCATACATGGGCAGACAGGGCAAAGTTTATACGGATACCTCTGATTTCATGCGCATTACCGGTAGAGATGTGATTATTCTTGGAGACGGACATTATCTGGTTTTGCGCGATGAAGTGGAGAGAAGTTACGGGGGCAGTGTGTCCAACAAGATTGTTCATTCGGGAAAAAACTGCACCATCTGGGTTGTGCAATAAAGTTTTTGATTCAGGCCAGTTCCTTTTACTTTGTACCCGATAAATAAACAGTACCATACGGGTTTTCCTGTAAATCGGTTGTATGAAATACCCACTTGTCATCCTGCGACGGTGAAATTCCGCCCATCTTTCCATTGTCCGTCGCATTCTCAATATTTCCAGCGGCGATTCGACTTCTCTTAAAGACAGGGCTGACATAAATCCAAGAGCAACATAAATGGAAGATCATGGTAAAGTACATGTTTCTACCTATTGTTTTCAGACCTTTTTTGGTTAATCATAAAAGAGAATTAACAGGCAAACGGTTGATGAGATGAGATGAAATGAGATGCAATCTTAAAATAACCTAACCAAAGAACCCGGGAAATTTTACAAAAACTTTAGAATGAGGAGACAGCCACATGGCACAAAGAAAACAGGTTTACAAATGCGAAGTATGCGGAAACATCATTGAAGTTCTTCATGGCGGGGAAGGTGATTTGGTATGCTGTGGGGAGGAAATGGGGCTTTTTGAGGAAAAAGCCGCCGCAGATGAAGGCAAAGAAAAACATGTGCCTGTTATCGCGGCAGCAGACGGCGGCGTAAACGTTAAAGTCGGGAGCAATCCTCATCCCATGGAGGAAAAACATTACGTTGAATGGATTGAAATTCTTGATGGTGATGATTCCTGCCGCCATTTTCTAAAACCCGGCCAGGCCCCGGAAACTTTCTTTGCTACCAAAAATCAGAAGGTTACAGCACGCGAATACTGTAATGTCCATGGGTTGTGGAAATCATGATCACCGGAACGGCCATTTCCATGGAAAAGGGCGGCATAATTTGTTGCCGCGAAACCAGGGTGTTTTATGACAGATAAAAAAAAAGAAGATGCAGAACTGGATGTCTGTACCCAGGCCCCTGAATTTGCCGAGCATGCAAGACCCAATGAACCGGCAGCAGATGCCTGTGATGACGGAAGAGCAGGAACCCGAAACCAGAAAAAAAAGGAGGTGAATGCCATGACAGATGAAAAAAATAAAAACAAAGACAAAAAAGGAGATGGTGAAGATCTTGTCGAGGAAAGAAAAAAAGAACGTCAGGAGACTATGGATAAAATGTCCATAGATACCTCTGAGGCCCACACCTATGATAAGTAAAAATCAGATGATGGCGGAAAAAGTTCATAACGTCATCGCAGGAAACAGCGGACGGGTCCTTACCCGGCCGCTGTTTTTGCAAAAGAAAAGACATGTTTTGCTACCAATGTGAACAGACAGCCAAGGGAACAGGGTGTGATGTCCTCGGTGTCTGCGGCAAAAAACCGGAAGTGGCAGATCTGCAGGACCTGCTTTTATATACTCTCATGGGGCTTTCCCAGGTGGTTCTGGAAGCCTTGCGGACAGGCATAGATTGCCGGGAATATGGCGTATTCACTGTTAAAGCAGTTTTTTCAACATTGACCAATGTAGGCTTTGATCCCCAGCGGTTTGAGGATCTCATCCGCCAGGCTGTCACATTGCGCGAGGAACTCAAGGAACAAATAAAAAAAATCAGAAAGCAGAATCTGCAGCGCAACGAAGGACCTGCCATATTTGAACCGGCAGTCACCTTAGATGAACTGGTGGGCCAGGCAGCTTCCGTGGGATTGTTTTCATACCCGGCGGACAGCCCGGATATTCTGTCATTAAAACATACAGTATTGTTCGGCATTAAAGGGGTGGCCGCCTATGCAGACCATGCCCGGATTCTGGGACATGAAGATGATGGTATATACCATTTTATATTCAAGGGGCTGGCTGCCATCCAGCAGACAGAACTGAATCTGGACGACTGGTTAAGACTGACCCTTGACTGCGGCAAGGCGGCATACCGGGCCATGGAACTATTGGATGCAGGCAATACAGAAACATACGGACATCCGATACCCACAAAGGTCCCCCTGGGGCATAAAAAAGGCAAGGCCATTCTCGTATCCGGTCACGATCTCAAAGATCTTGAAGAATTGCTCAAACAGACCCGGAGAAAGGGAATTGATATCTATACCCATGGTGAGATGCTCAGTCTCCACGGGTATCCAAAACTAAAAGAATATGACCATTTTTACGGACATTTCGGCACGGCATGGCAGAATCAGACCAAAGAATTTCCTGATTTTCCCGGCGCAATCCTGATGACGTCCAATTGTCTCCAGCGGCCCCGGAAAACCTACCAGGACAACCTGTTTACATCCGGTATGGTGGGATGGCCGGGGATACCCCATATTCCTGACACCGATTTTCAGCCGGTGATCGACCGTGCACTGGCACTTCCCGGGTTTGAAAATGATGTCGAAAAGGGCGCAGTCATGGTAGGGTTTGCCAGAAATGCCATTCTCGATAAGACCGATGATATACATGCGGCTGTCAAGGCAGGCAAGATCCGCCATTTTTTCCTGGTTGCCGGTTGTGATGGTGCCAAACCCGGACGTAATTATTATACCGAGTTTGTGGACAAATTACCAAAAGACTGCATTGTTATGACCCTTGCCTGCGGGAAATACCGTTTCTTTGGCAAGGATCTTGGTGATATTGACGGAATACCGCGTCTGTTGGATGTGGGGCAATGTAATGATGCCTATTCCGCTGTCCAGATTGCACTGGCGCTTTCCAGGGCACTGGATACCAATGTCAATGACCTACCCTTGTCCATGATTTTGTCCTGGTATGAGCAGAAAGCGGTCTGTATTCTTCTGGCGCTTTTGTATCTGGGGATTCAGGATATCCGCCTGGGCCCAAGCCTTCCGGCGTTTATCACACCCAACATACTGAACCTTCTGGTGAAAAAATTTAATATCATGCCCATAAAAACACCGGACGAAGATATCAGGGAGATCCTGGGGTAAAAAAAATCGGCTCAGCGCAAAAATCCCTGTATGATGCGGTTGACAGCCTGGTCATAATCGAGGCCGAGACTCATGAGCTTCATTAACTGGTCATTGGCGATTTTGCCGATGGAGGCTTCGTGGGTCAGCTCCGCATCCGGGTGCAGGGCCCGCAGAGCCGGTATGGTCTGGTTGATACCATTGTCCATGATTATGGCGTCGCATTCAATATGGCCGTAGCATTTGGCTTTTGCCGTCAGGTTGACATAAAAATCCTGGGAGGAGCTGCCTTTTATGACAGAGCGGGAAACAATATTGGTTTTGCTGTCTGTTCCTGCCAGGGTGATCTCATTTCTGGATTCTGCAGACTGTTCTTTTTCGGTCATCACCCGTTCCGTGATCAGCAGCACACTGCCGGCACCGATAGTTGCTTCATTGACGCGTTTTGCTTCATCCACACCCCCCAGCTGGGTCAGTTCCATCTGTGCCTGGGCATTCTCCTCCATAAACACCTTTGTTGTGGGATTTAATATGCGTTTGCCGCTGCCCTCGCCAATGGCAATATGCTTTTCAACATATTTGACCTTTGCGCCGGCCTTGATGTGAAATTCATGGATACCGGAATGGCCTTCAGATGCATCACCGCCGCAGTGAATACCACATCCGGCAACAATGGTGACATCAGATCCCTCCCCGATAATAAAGGTATTATACACCACATCATGCAGGCCCGCCTGGGACAGAATTACCGGGATATGAACCGATTCATCCACCGTTCCCGGCTTGATATCGATGACAATGCCGTCACCTTTTTCATTGGTTTCGATGTTGATGTTGGCGGAAACCTCCCGGCCTTCCAGTTTTCCGTTTTTCCGGATATTGTAGGCCCCTTTGGGGATACCTTCCAGATCAGCGACTTCTTTTAACACTTGTTTATCGATAGCATTGAGCATCATCTTCTCCTTGGCATAATTCATCAAACGTACAGACACTTAAATCATCCAGCATGGGCATGGCACCTGCCAGATCGCCGGTATAGGCGATTTTTCCTTTTTTGATCAAAAGCAGGGTATCGGCTGCTTCCAGAAATGTTTTATTGTGACTGACCACAATGGTGGTGGTGTTGTTTTCTTTTTGTTCGCGTTTGAGCAGATCCACCATGGGACCGATGGTCCAAAGATCGATGCCGGTGTCTGGTTCATCATAAATAGCCACCTTTGGATTTCTGGCAATCACGGTGGCCAGTTCGATTTTTTTGATCTCACCGCCCGACAGTTTGCTGTCCACAGGTTTGTCTAAAAAATCCATGGAACAGACCCCGACTCTGGAAATGATATTCACCAGTTTTTGTTCATCATCAGATCCCAGGGAAATGGATAACAGGTCCCGGAAGGTGGTTCCCTTGAACCGTGCCGGATGTTGAAATCCATAAACAATGCCGGCGTTGGACCGTTCATTTATGGGAAGACGACTGATATCTTTTCCGTTGAAAACAATCTTTCCTTCTGTGAGTGCATTGATGCCCATGATCAATTTGGCAATGGTGGTCTTGCCCGATCCGTTGGGGCCGGTGATGGCATAAAAACCCCCTTGTTCAAACGCAAAACTCACATCATTGATAATTGTCTGCTCGGCCGGCGGTTCTGTGCCTGAATCCGATGCCGGGACTGTAAAGGTAATATTTTGTAGTTGCAGCATAAATACTCTCTTTTTTTTGGGTTACATGTGTTGTTGCTTTTTTTACAAGGGGCATGATTGGTTCGGGACAGGTTGTTCACTGCTTTGGAAACCGCTCAATGGTATCTTTCAGCTGATTGATTTCAATACCCAGGCTTACACACTGTTTGCCTTCCATGCACAATTCTGCGTCAGAGGGTTCCAAAAATGTTTTCAGCTCAGTGTCATCCTTTTTCAGATTCACCTGCCATCGGCCGTTAACATCGTCGTATTGGACATTCATGTCAATGCCGCACCCCCCAATATCAGGGTATATTTCCATGATTTTACTGCACAGATCTTTTTTGTCCATTTGGCCACCTCCTTATGGGTTGAGAGAAAAGGTCTTTTAAAAAAAAGACCGGTGAATCTATCATGCAATAAGACGACAGGCCGTTGGGCCTTCTGTCTTATCTGTTCCAATTTAAATATCAGCAGCCGGCACAATTTTACATACACAAAAGACAGTATTTTCTGCTGAAAAAAGGTGTAATTTGACACGGCAGCCGAGCCATTCAGGAAAAGAACGCATACAACGCTTAAACAATTTAAATAAATTTTTAACAAGAAACATGTTGTGGACAAGTCACCCGGTGCAATATCAATGACACAAAGAGGTCGCAGCAAAAAAAGTTGCCGGGTATTTGATTACTGGCTTTAACCTCTGCCCGTATGTTGAACTGTATCCCAAAAAACCCTGGTACCCGGAAGAATAAGTTCTGTTTTCATTCCATCATGTGGATAGCAGCTTGGCATTGACCGCCACAATGACCGTGGAAAGGGACATCACAACAGCACCTGCCGCCGGCGGCAGCAAAAACTGATAAAACGGGTATAAAACCCCTGCTGCCAGGGGAATGGCAATGGCATTGTAACCGGCCGCCCACCAGAGGTTCTGCACCATTTTCCGGTAGGTTGCGCGAGACAGTTTAATCACTGCGGTGACATCCCGGGGATCAGAGTGCACCAGCACGATATCGGCTGCTTCCATGGCCACATCCGTGCCTGCGCCGATGGCAATGCCCACATCAGCTTCAGCCAGGGCAGGGGCATCGTTTACCCCGTCTCCCACCATGGCCACACGCTTATTTTCCTGCCTGATCTTTTTTATCTGGTCCGACTTTTCATCAGGCAGAATTTCCGCCATGTAGTCATCCAGGTTCAGCTGGTCTGCAACGGTTTTTGCCACTGCGGCAGAATCGCCTGTAAGCATCATTACCTTGAGGCCCATCTCCTGTAATCCGGATATGGCTTTTTTTGCCGATTCGCGAATCATATCCTCCAAAGCCAGCGCAGCTTTGATCTGATCATCTACCAGAAGATAAACCAGGGTCTTTCCTTCATGTGCCAGCTGATCCAGTTTGTTCTGGTGGCTTTTTTCCACAGCCAGATCATGTTCCTTTAAAAAACCCGGGCTGACCACTTTGATTTTTTTGCCTGCCACATCCGCCCTGGCACCTTTTCCCGGAATGGCTTCAAAATTTTCAGGATCAGGGATATCCACATTGCGGTCTTTTGCCGCCGCAACAATGCCTTTGGCAATGGCATGCTCGGAGCGGCTTTCCAATCCGGCTGCAAGCGTTAGAATCTCTTCTTCAGAAAGGCTGCCAAAATTCAGGATATCAGATACCCCGAACTGCCCCTGGGTCAGGGTGCCGGTCTTATCAAACACCACAACATCAAGGTTTTTTGCTTTTTCAAAAGCGGTCCGGTCTCTGATGAGCAGTCCTTTTTTTGCCGCCATGGCGGTTGATACCGCCACCACAAGGGGGACGGCCAGGCCTAAAGCGTGGGGACAGGTAATCACCATTACCGTGACCATCCGTTCTAAGGAAAAAACAAATTCTCTGCCTGCCAAAAGCCACGCACCCAGGGTGGTCCCCCCGGCTGCAAGCGCAATGATGGTCAGCCAGAAAGCGGCACGATCAGCCGTGTTCTGGGCCTTTGATTTGGATTCCTGTGCTTTTTTCACCATGTCGACAACCTGGGAAAGATAGGTGTCGTCACCTGTTTTTTGTATTTCCACCGCAATGGCGGAATCACCGTTGATGCTGCCGCCGATAACTTCATCCCCTGTGGTTTTTTCCACCTGCCTGCTTTCACCGGTAACCATGGATTCGTCAATGCTGGTCCGCCCATCTGCTATGACGCCGTCGGTGGGTATTTTTTCACCGGGTTTGACAGCTACCTTGTCTCCTTTTTCAAGCTGTGATACCTTGACTTCTTCGGTTTCCCCATCTTTGGTGATGCGAAGGGCCGTTGACGGCATCAGTTTGACCAGTTCCTCCAAAGCACCGGACGCACCCATTACCGAGCGCATTTCCATCCAGTGTCCCAAAAGCATGATGATGATGAGGGTGGCAAGCTCCCAGAAAAACACTTTTCCCGCAAGACCGAAAACCACGGCGGAACTGTAGGTATATGCAACAATAATGGCAAGGCCTATCAGGGTCATCATGCCAGGGTTCTTTTTGGTGAGTTCGTCAACAAGACCCGTTAAAAAAGGCCACCCGCCATAGAAAAAGACAATGGTTGAAAATCCGAACTGGATATAGGCATCACCGGTAAAGTCCCATTGGCCGCTTACACCCATAAATTGCTGGATCATGGGAGACAGCAGCACAATGGGAATTCCAAGGACCAATGAAATCCAGAACCTGCGCCTGAAGTCAGCTACCATGTGTGCATGGTGATCAGCATGATCGTGGTCCTGGTGGTTGCTCTCATGGTTCCGTTGATTGTTTTCGTGGTCCGCGTTGTTGCTGTCATGGTTCCTGTCATGGGAATTTTTGTTCATGGTATAAACCTGTCCTTGTTGCGTTTACTGTTTCGACCCGGGTTCGGGGTTCGGGCCTGCATCAAATTCCATAATTTTTGCAAACTGCTGGTCAATACCGGGGTGTACCTCGTGGTAAAGGGGACTGTCCGGACCAATACGGCCGCCCATGTCATACGTAAAGGAGCCTTTGCCTTCATGTCGGATCCAATATCCTGCAAGTACAGGACCCAACCCATCATAACAGGAATGAAAATGACGGTATTCATCCCGGGGCAGGGGGCGATCATTCACCCATTTTTGGGGTGCATCCCCAAAAAATACCGGGTTGATCCGGTCATCTGCGGGCAGAGGAAAACCGATGTCCACGAGTTGGGTCAACACCGCATCCCCTTCAAACAAAAGGGTGTTCTCCGGCAGGTCACGGGTGTAAAATAAATCTTCATTATAACAGACAAAAGAAAGCCGGGTCAGATCCTCTGGATTTTCCGGCTTGAAATAATATCCCACAAAGGGACCAAATCCCAGCAACCGGTCCCTTAGCTGGATGTCAAGCCGGGCCACATATCCTCTGGGAATTGTCAGGTTTGTTTGCTTGTCTTTCTGCGGTCCGGGACATCCGGAACAGATGACGGTCATTGAAACAAGGGATACCAGAAAAAGAACAGATATATTAGGGCGTTTGCCTGCCATTTTTTTCCTTCCATAAAAAATTGATGGCGCCTATGCACAGGCCGAATATAAAAACCAGCAGAACAACCGCGGCAGGCCGGCTGCCTGTCCAGTCCGCAAGGGTGATCTGGCCCACATTGGAAGGATCATACAGCAATGGAATGAAAAATTCGTGCAGGTGGGCAAAAACCGCTGCACCGGCAAGTCCGCCGATAAGGGCAAACACAGCATCCAACCGTCCCTCTCCTGCTGCAGCCCAGGTGGTTCCCGGGCAGTATCCGCAAAATCCCCAGCCAATACCGAACAAAATACCTGCCAGTCCCGTGGCCACCAGACTGGTGGGCAGCACCCGGGTATTGGCCGCACCGGCGGCTTCAAGCCCCAAAAGCCCTATGGCCGAGAGGATAACCGCCATGAGCATGAATTTCGGGATATCACCTTCCATCATAAGATGTGCCCTGGCCATTTTATCCGGATTGGTTGCGCCGACGCGCTGGATCACAAATCCAAAGGCAATGCCGGAGAATAACCCCAGCCATATTTCTGAACCCATTATTCCTCCTTTCCTGTGCTGCCAAAGACGAGACGGGCCGTGACCATGGCAACGGCAAAGATAAGCACCCCGAAATACAACCCGCTGACAGCCAGCTGTGTTGATCCGGAAATAAACAGCCCCAGGGTACAGCCGCCTGCCAGTCTGGAGGCAAAAAGTATGATGAACCCACCGGCAAAGGTGGCTGCAAACCTTTTGATCCGGCTGTTCCCGAACCTTTTTTCCCATATTTTTGGAATATCTTTTACCGGTATTCTGCCGGAGCGGCCGGCAGCAAAACCACCCATGGCCATGCCCAGAACAAAGGCAAAGAGCCAGGACCCTGTGTCAGGCATTGCGGTATAATGGGGGTTGTTTTCAACATAATCCGGTGCAACCGTCTGGACAGCCCCTTTTATTAAGCTGACAAAACCGCTGGAAGAGGCCGGCGGCCCGAATGTCGCAAAAATAAATACAATGATACCTGCCAAAGCAAATGCAGCCGGAAGCCACGGCCAATACTGAGGCGAGATGTTTTTTTTATCCATGATCAGCCTCCGCATGACATATAGCCGCCTGCAGGTTTACCTGAACCGGATCTGTCTTCTGATGTTTTTGTGTCAGATTTCCGGCTTGAGACGGTCCGGTTTGCTGTTGAAGGGGTGGGCAGCATGCTGCCTGTCAATGTGTTTTCCCTGGTTTCCACCGGAAAAAATTTGTCCGGATTCCCCCACTCTTTCCAAGACGGTTCATATGTGTACACCCTGTCAAATCCCATCAAACGGAGTATAAAGTAGGAAAAGGAACTGCGTCTGCCTGAATTGCAGTAAACAATCACCGCCTTGGATGCATCCAGGCCTGCATAAAGGGTCTGGAGCTGTGCATAGGGTTTAACCGCCTTTGTGTCCATATCTGTCCATGCATCCTGATAGTTGATGTTTACAGCTGTCGGGATATGCCCCAGTTTCAATGGGGTTCCGTCAAGGCCTTTGGTGCCCTTTTCACCAATATATTCCTCTTGTGAGCGCACATCGATGATCTGGTAACAGAAATCGCCGAGCTGCTTATAAACAAAATCACCGGTAATCAGCTGGTGATTTTGTATCTTTTCTGCAGGCGCCTGATAAAGCAGCGGCTTGGTTTCACCAGGCGTGGTTACCAGGTCATAGCCGGCATCTTTCCATCCATCAATGCCACGCACGAGAATCTTTTTGTTTTCATGTCCCAGGATATCCAGAACCCAGAAAACATAGGATGCGGTGGCGCCGCCGTCCCGTTCCACCGAATCGTAAAGAACGATGGTATCTTTCGGGGTAATACCATGACGGCCAAGGATATCCTGGGCCCGGGCAATACCGATGAAAGTAGATGCCACATCATTGCCGATATCGTTAAACTGGAATGCAGACCAGGGAAGTCTCATGGCACCGGGGATCAGCGCCCCGTCAAAATGATCATCCGTTCTTACATCTGCAATGACCAGATCTGTATCATCTATATGGGCCTTGAGCCAATGGGGATATGCCACAAAGCGGGCGTTGGGATAGCCGTTTTCCTGCTGGGAAGCTGAACCCAATGACCACAAAAGGCCCAGAAACAGGACCAGAGCCAGGATGACATACCTTACGCTGTTGTTTTTTTTCATGGAAGATTTCCTCCGTATTGTGTATTTATTATATTTACTTTACGTTGCAGGGGCCGGTTGGGTAAATGGGGGGTTTTACCCATTTAAAAGATACAGTGTATGTATCCTGTCAGGATACAGCTTTTTTGTATGTGCCGGAAGACAGAGACAGGGTATAAAATACATGATGATTTGTATCCATATGCATGGAACCATGCATTTTCTATCAAAGATGACAGGGTATAATGCATCATATCAGGCATATACTAATGGACTTGGGACAAATGTCACCGCCATCAGTGCAGACAATGGAAAATTAAAAAACACAGACAACAAAAATGACAGGTTTAAAGGACAATCATGGTGTCTGTCCGGATCAAACAGATGGTAAAATGGTTTTGCAAAAATGTTTCCCGGAACAAATGGTCATTACGGCTGCTGGGTCTGCCGCCCTGGGATTCTGCAGAAGATGGGCCTGGTTTGGTGCTGATTCAGATAGACGGACTTTCCATGACCCAGTTTCAAAAAGCGCTGCACGCAGGCAGGCTTCCTTTTCTGGGAAAGCTCATAACCACAGGCAATCATGTGTATAAACCCATGTATTCGGGTATGCCTTCCACCACCCCGGCTTTCCAGGGAGAACTTTTTTATGGGGTCAAATCCTGTGTGCCCGCATTTGAGTTTATCGACCGAAAACAAAAGCAGCGGCACGTCAGTTTTTATCCCCAGACAGCCAACCATATCGGAGACCGTCTGAAACGATCGGGCACCCCGCTGCTGTCCGGGGGGCATACCTATTCCACCATTTTTACCGGAGGGGCGGCACAGGCCCGGTACTGCTCCCAGACCATGACACTGGAATCCATTGCCAGTACCGTGAATCCGTTAAAACTTCTTTTTTTGCTGCTTTTGCATACGGGAAAGTTTGTTCGTATTCTGGTGGTGACCATTATTGAATTTTTTCTGGCGGTGACCGATTTTTTCCGAGGTCTTGTTCAGGGAAGAAAGTTCATCAAAGAGCTCGTATTTATCCCTGCCCGCATTTTAATTTGTGTCATACTAAGAGAATTGGTATCATTTCGGGCCAAGATAGCTGTGGGCAGGGGGGCTCCCATTGTATGTGCCAGTTTTCTGGGCTATGATGAACAGGCCCATCGCAGGAACCCGGGTTCCATGTTCGCCCACTGGAGCCTCAAAGGCATTGATGACACAATCAAGGATATCTGCAAAGCAGCCGATCAATCCAACTGCCGAAAATACGAGACCATCATCTATTCCGATCACGGGCAGGAAACGGTCACCTGGTACGGTAGCCGGTATGGGATTCCGGTAAAAAAAGCCATACGAAACGCTTTCTATGACCTGAATCCGGATGAAAAGCATGTGCACTCTGGTTCTTATGACAATGTTCTGGACGGGCTCTATAAAAAGGCCCGGGCATTAATAATGAACCGGCCGTTTTCTGAAAACCTGCAAAAGGATAGCGGACCGGTATCCGGGGATAAAATAGAGATTACCACCATGGGCCCGCTGGGTCATGTTTATTTGCCAGGTACTCCTGCAAGAGATTTTATCCGTGATTTTGCCCAAAAACTGGTTCAATCTGTTCATATCCCTCTGGTGCTCTACAAGGACGACCATTCCATTGTTGCCATGAACCAGCAGGGGACCTTTGATCTGGAGCAGCAGTTTTTTATGGTCCTGGGAAAGGATCATCCATTTGGTGCCCAGACTGCCGAAGATCTGGCACGCGTCTGCCGCCATCCCGATGCCGGTGACATTGTGATTTCAGGATGGGATCCTGATCAGGTACCGCTGTCATTCAATGTCGAAGGCGGTGCCCACGGAGGACCCGGCAGGGAAGAAACCTGCGGCATCGTATTGCTGCCCGGAAACCTGAGTACAAAAGCCCAGTATCTGCGCCCCAGTGATCTCAGACACCTGATACAAGACTATCGAAATGGATGGACATCCCATGAACACCCTGAAAATTCTCAGTTATAATATTCATTCCTGTCGGAACATGGATCGCAGATACAATCCTGCCAGAACAGCAAAACTGATTGCAGGGTTCCATGCGGATATTATTGCACTCCAGGAAGTGGATGTCGGTCACCGGCGGTCCGGTTATATCAACCAGGCAGCCTATATTGCTGATCACCTTGACATGTCTTTTGAATTTTATACACTCAAGGAAAGCCCCAGTGGCAAATACGGTTTGGCCATCCTGAGCCGTTTTCCCGTTCATGACCTGAACTGCGGGTGCCTGCCGGCCGCGTTTGCAGCAAAACCGTTGGAAAACCGGGGGGTGATGATGGCCCGGGTGGAAACACCACTGGGAGGTGTACAGGTGTTGAATACCCACCTGGGCCTGCGGGCCAAAGACCGCAGGCTGCAGGCCGCGGCCCTGGTCGGCAGCAGCTGGATCTGCAATGACCTCTGTTCCGGGCTGCCCCTGATCCTGTGTGGTGATTTTAATGCGGGCCCGGGATCATTTGTGTACAAAACCCTTTGCCGGCATCTTTCTGACATCCAGAAGGTATTTACAAACAGGCGGTACCCAAGGCCCACTTTTGCTTCCTGGCTGCCGGTCAGGCGGATTGATCATATTTTTATTTCCCGTCATTTTTCCGTGAAGGATGTCAAAGTACCCATGGATTATGAAACCCGGATGGTATCGGATCATCTGCCTTTGTACGCGAAAATTGCAATCACGCCATCGTGATGTTAGATCAGGGCCCGGACTGTTCCACTTTCAGCTTGAAATTGACGGCCCGAAGCACCTTCATGATGGTGTCGAATTTCGGTTGAACATTTCCGGACAGTGCCCTGTACAGGGCTTCCCTTTTGACACCGGATTCTTTTGATATATTGGTCATACCCCTGGCCTTGGCAACGTCACCAACAGCCCGGAGGAAGAATGCTGGGTCGTTTTCTTCGATGGCTGCATTGAGGTATTCCGCTATGACTTCTGGATCATCCAGGTATTCGCTGATATCTAAGTCTTGTATTTCCATGCTTCCCTCCTTGCTTCGGCGGCCATTTGCTTGGCCCGCTCTATGTCCTCTCTCTGAGACGATTTGTCTCCACCGCACAGCAGAACAATGATCACATTTTCAAGCGCAATATAATAGACCCGGATCAATATCCGCGCTTTTGCTTGCTTGTCTTTCAGCGCGGATATCCACTTTTTGAACCGGGGTGTCTGTTTGATTTTCATGGCGAAAATGTAACCCATAGGTTACAGAAAGTCAAGACGGAGAAGGCACAACATGACAGAGACTTCACTACCCCGGTAGGGGGTGCGATCTTTGCCATGGTGATATTACAGGCTGTGTACATGTTTCACCGGGCCATATTACAGGAATTCATGTATTGTTTCCCATGGGTTTACACGATATTGTTTTTGCTTAACATAGCAATCTAACAAAACATGAAGGATGGTGCCATGACCTCAGAACCCAGAGAACAAATTTATGAGCTCATAACAATGAATCGGCAAAGCGGAAATACCTATACAGTAAAAATGAAAGATATCCCGTCCGCATTTGTCGGGATTCCGGTTACCTCGACCAATGATCCCGAAAAATTTGTAATGGACCTCACCAACACTGATTCCGACGAGGAAAACCAGGAAAACCGTATCATCGAAGGGAACATTGCAGATATAGAATATATGGAAAAATGCTGATTACTGCAGATGAAAGCACCGACCTGCCGTAAATGGCAGCAGATTCTTATGATTATTTTATTGGGCTATTTGATTAATTGACAGGGGAAAGACTGGAAAACGATGTCTTCAGAAACAACATCAGATCAGAATACAGGAATGGTCATCTCCATCAGGGGAAATGTGGTGGATGCACGATTTTCTGACGATATTCCACAACTGCACAATATGCTGATCTGTGGCAAAGATGATGCAATACAGATTGAAGTTATCCTGCATCTTGATGATCAGACTATCCGCGGTATTGCCCTGACCAGTACCCAGGGACTTGCTTTGGGATCTGAGATCCGGGATACCGGGCGCCACCTTGAGGTGCCCGTGGCAAAATCACTGCTGGGGCGGGCACTGAATGTGTTCGGAGAGCCCATTGACAAGAAGGAACCGGTTCAGGATGCAGCGTACCGGACCATTCATGGCTCTCCGCCGTCCATGGACAAACAGAAAGTATCCACCCGGGTTTTTGAAACCGGTATCAAGGTGATTGATATTCTCTCTCCTTTGGAACAGGGCGGAAAAAGCGGACTGTTCGGCGGTGCCGGTGTCGGAAAAACCGTTCTGATCATGGAGATGATTCACAATATGGTGGGCATTCACGAGGGCGTAAGCCTGTTCTGCGGGATCGGGGAACGGTGCCGGGAAGGAGAAGAATTGTACCATGAGATGCAGGAGGCAGGCGTACTGGACAAGACCATCATGGTATTCGGACAGATGAATGAACCCCCGGGGGCACGGTTTCGTGTGGGCCATTCCGCACTGACCATGGCGGAATATTTCAGGGATGATCTCAATCAGGATGTGTTTCTGCTCATAGACAATATTTTTCGTTTTATCCAGGCGGGCATGGAGGTTTCCGGACTGCTGGGACGGCTGCCGTCACGCTTAGGTTACCAGCCCACCCTGGGTACCGAACTTGCCGAGCTGGAGGAAAGAATCACCAACTCCACCACCGGGTCCATCACCTCGGTGCAGGCCGTAT
>JAABTU010000331.1 GCA_011389715.1 Desulfotignum sp. | reverse complement strand
CATGGGCCAGCTGCACATCCAGCAGCCAGTTGTCCAGATCCGCCGGCTGAGGCCCCTCATGATACAGCAGAAACTGTTGTTCCGGCTGCTCACGCAATATCCGGTACTTGATGCTGTATTCATTGTTGGCAAGCTCCAGTTTCTCGATGCCGGGAAGGGACAGTTCCTCAAATTCGCTGCGCAGCTCCTGCTTGGCATCGTACCAGAAAACAATCCGGTGGCGTTCAAAAAGCCGGGTAAGTGCCTGGCTGATGATTCCGATTTCAGTAAACTTCATGATATTATTCCATTCATTTGCCGATCATCTCCTTGCGTTTGATCAGCACTGCTGCCTTGACCAGTTCCGAATCTCCACCGATTCGTGTTTCCAGTTTGCCGATGGACTGTTTTGCCCCATCAAGATTGCCTTGATCGATCTGTTCATAAATTTTCTGGATCTCATTTTCCACATCATCCGGCCGCGTGGTTTCCAGGCCCATCAAGTCTTCCAGGATACGCTCCACGGTTTTTCCATAAGACTCGGATGGCTGTACCGATTCCAAACCGGTATCTGACATGCTGAGAAGGAAAATATTTTCCGGCTGGACATGGGTAACGACGTGGGGAGAGTGTGTTGAAATCAGAAACTGGCATTCAGGAAAGACCTCCAGCAGTTTCTGGATCACCATGCGCTGCCATTTGGGATGAAGATGCAGATCGATTTCATCGATCAGAATGATCCCGTCTCCTTCCAGGGGATTGCCGCGGTTTGGGTTGGCAATTGCCATGCGGCGGGCGATATCCCCCACCATGGCCATCAGGCATTTTTCACCATCTGATAACTGGTTCACGGTCAGGGGCTGCCCATTTTTTTCAACTTCCATCCGCAACGGGTTCCGGTGAACGGTCAGATTATTAAAATCAGGCATAAATGAAGCCAATGCCCTGCGAACCGCCTCCAGCTGCGGGTCCGGAAACGCAAAACCCTCCGGCTTGAACAGGGCATCCACATACTTACGCTGTTCATTTTCCAGATCCTCTCTTTGCCGGAACCATTCAAAAAAGGTTCTGAAATTGGCACCACTGGTCAAGGAATCATCATAGGCCGCCAAAAGATCAAACTGGTGTTTTTGCCGAATCCTCAGCGGAATATCCAGCACAGAACGATTGACCGGGTAATATGCAAACAGGGGCAGGTTGGCCTTTTCCGCACTGGCCGATATGTCTGCTTGAAACTGTTTGGCCAGCTCCGAAACCTCTGTCAATACCGATGCCGCCTTTTTCCTGCGGTACCCTTTGCGGCTTTTGGTCAGATGCCAGGTGAAATGACGGCCTTTTTCATTCACGGTGATTCCGATGCCGGCGGATGACTCCCGATTTTTGATATCAGGCTCAAGGATCGGCCGTCCCGATACACTGGTATGTTTGATTCGATTCACCAGCCATGAAAGCAGGATCGCGGCAGCATCCAGGACACTCGATTTTCCGGCACCATTTGCACCGACAAAAAGATTCAGCTGCTTACCCAGCTCCATGGACAAATTATCAGCCCCCCGGAATCTCTCCAGTGTCAATTTTTGGATATACATATCATCCCTCCTTTGGTGTCAAGCCCGGTATCTTTTTCAACGCAGCCCCGAATTTGGGGTAGTTGACCTTGATACCATCATCCAGGTCAATCTCCACCTGTTTTGTGGCGAGCGGGTAGAGGATATCACGTTCATAGGTTTCCAGCTCGGCGATGATCTTATTCACATTTTCAATCTCTTTCAATGCTTTGGCCTTCTCACTTTTTGAGGCACTGGCACTGATACTGACCGCCTCCAGCTGATTCTTGTGGGCACGCAATTTTTCATTTTTGAAATCCCGCAGGTACGACAGGACCGTCGAGGAGGTATAGGGTTGATAGCGGTGCATGTAAATCAACGCATTAAAACTACCTTTGGGACTTGAAAACAGCCAGTAGATGGGCCGTTTTTTGTAACGTCTCACATGGTCACTGTAGAACTCACCAAGAAAATAATCCCGGATGGTGTAGCTGCGTTTGCCTTTGATGTTCAGGCCCTGCTCGATGAATGTGAGGTTTTCTTCATAATGTTCCTCACCAAAGGTTATCCGCAAAAATTGCTTGAACCGTTCGGTGATGTCATCGGAGAACCAGTCTGCATCAAGGAGGGGGATGACGTTGTCTTGATCCGGTGTAAAGCTTGGCTCCGGAATCTGCTTCAGGTAGTCCTCGATGGTCTCGCCCTGGTTGGCCAGAATCAATCCCGGTTTGTCCAAGGCGTAGCGGCCGAACATGCAGCCCACGGCATAGGAGATCAGTTCCCGCATAGTGTCAGCCAGCAGGAGTGCTTCCAGCTCTTCATCGCTTTTGTTCCCGCCGTAACGGTAATGTGGGTTGCAGGTCAGGGTGATTTCTTTGAGGGGCACCTCGGGTGTGAGTTCATCTTGGAGGCCGTAGGCTTCAATGAATATGCGGTTGTTTTCTTCTTCCAGACGTTGCATCTCCATTGTCATTTCATGCCAGTGGGCGCGAAGTTTTTGGTATGTGTCCGTCAGAGTCGGTTGACGGTTGTCGAGATTCAGCAGAGGCAGCTTGGTGAAGTCCCAGGAAGTTTCGTAAGAGTCCCAGTCATTTTTTGAAATGTTTATTAATGATGTAACAATTGTTTTTACAAAATTTTTATCATATGAATTTAAATCTATCCATGGCAAATTGGAAATATTACCAGCTTGGACATGCAATGTAGGGTTTAGGGCCTGGAGAATTATTGATGTAGTTTTTGCTCCTAATGCTCCCAGAACACATTGATATAAAGGACTTTCATTTGGGAATAATGCTGGGCCACTTGCATCGAAAAGGAATCCATTTCCATAGAATGATAAACCCAATAACGATATATACCATTTAATAAGGGGATTACGGGAATTATTTATTTTCGGTCACACCTTGCCATCGGCATGTGTAGAGAGCTTTTAATGTTCAGCTGATTGAGGTGATACCGGCTTTAGGATTGTTCAGGTATCCATGAGTTTTGGGCCATCCGGTATGATCAAGTTTAGATAATTATACTTGACCAGAAAAAAAGGTACCGGTGAGGGAACCAGCCGCGCCTATAGCCTACGCGGAAATCAGAAAACGTTCTCGCGGGCTGGTTAACCGCTTG
>JAABTU010000330.1 GCA_011389715.1 Desulfotignum sp. | reverse complement strand
GCTGCCGTCTTCAAATTTGTCCCGGTAATATGAGGCGATACCTTTGATGGAGCTTAAGGGATTTCTGATCTCATGGGCCACACCGGCGGCAAGTCCGCCAATCGCTGCCAGTTTTTCCTTACGGCGGATTTCATCCTGAAGGCGGCGGACCTCGCCAAGATCCCGAATGATCAGAAGCTGTCCCACGAAGTGCCCTTCCTCGTTGATGATTTTCGATGCGCTGACACTCACCGGAACCTCTGTTCCCTCGACAAATTCACACACCATCTCTTTTTCAAAAATGGTTTCCCCGCGGTCCAGAGATGCCTTTAATGCCCGGAAATCATATGGCAGCACTGCATCGGGTGCCGCTCCCAGGGCCCGGGAAAGATCGAGTCCGGTAATACGTTCGGCAGCTGTGTTGAAAAATGCGATTCTTCCATTTTTATCTGTAGCGATCAATCCCACTGGAAGACTCGCCACCACCTGGTTGGCCACCGCACTGGTATCTTGCAGAGAGCGCCTGGCCGAACGATAGTTCTGCAGCCAGAACAGGGATATGAAACCGGCTATTCCCAGAATGACCAGAACCCCGGATATGATCACCGTGTTGCGGACATCCTCCCTACGCGCATCCACAAAAGGACGGGGGTCCAGACCAACCATCATGACCGCATTTTTGCCGGCATTTGTCCCGGCAAAACACCAGTCACTGTCCATTTCCATGCCATGCCCCGGCATCATCCGGCCCATGCGGCGGCGCATCCAATCGTTGCGATCGGTTATGGGCCGGAAATACCGGGACACTTCAAATACCTCCTGCCGGCTGTCAATGCGTTTCAAGCGCCAGTTGACCCCCTCTGGTGAATCCGGTTGAATTTTTGGCAAACCTGCATCCATCCGGGTGCCGACCAGGCCATGATTGCTGCTGGCCAGAATCAGCCCCTCCTGATCTGCCACGGTGATATAAATGATATCGGAAAGCTGGGCCGTTTCATCAATCAGGGTCTGGACCTGCTGCCCGCCCCACATCATACCCATCATCCCGGTCCGGGCACCGGCTTCCATCGCCTGGATAACAGCGGCCCCTTTTTCACTCAGGATTTGGGACATGTATTTTTTTTCCCGGCTGTAGTTCTGATAGGCCAGCACTACTGCGACAACCAGCAGGATGCCCACCGATCCAATGATCACCCAGGGGGATGTATTCAGGCCGATCCGGCTTTGACGGGGTGTAGCAGGGTGCATGATGTTTTCTTTTTTTGGCGGCATGAAGAATCATTATCACATAATTGGGTATTTTGGCAACAGGTTGCTGTATCCTGACAAAAAAACCGGGTAATATAACCCCACCTCACCCGCTCCTTTTCTTCAAAAACCTCGCATGCTTAATCATAAATAAAAATATTTTATTTAATTTCAGATAGATATGATTTTTTTTGGTCCAGTGGCACACAATTTGGTTATACATATAACCAAAGGCACACATGGTGCCACAACATATAACAACAATTTAACGGAGGGGAAAACCATGAAAAAGACCATGTTGATACTCGCGGTAATATCTCTGATCGCTCTCATTGCAACCCAGGCGTTTGCCTGTTACATGGATGGCTACTGGGGCGGTCCCATGGGCGGGCCGATTGCTGGATTTGACAGAGGTAATCATCAGGAGTTCTATGACAAAACTGCCCAGCTGCGCCAGGACTTGGCAGCCAGACAGGGCGAGTACAACGCACTGCTGGCAACGTCCAATCCTGATCCAAAGCGGACTGCAGCGCTGAGTCGTGAAATTTCTGCCCTGCACGATCAGCTGCGGACCCAGGCACGCTCTTATAACCTGCCAGCCCGAAATTATGCCGGCCACAACGGCCGCATGGACGGTTACGGACGTGGTTGCTGGTAGTCAAACCATTTCTAAAGGAATGAGACAGCCGGCTTTGAACCGGCTGTCTCACCCTGAACCTGAGAAAAGGAGAATTGATCATGTGGGGTTGTAACTATGGACCTGTGTCAGGCGGTTGGTGGGGCACTTTTCTGCCGGGAAGTTTATTTTCTCTGCTGTTATGGGGATTGGTAATATTATTGATAGTATTTCTAGCTGTCCAGATTTTCAAATCCTTGACGCGTGAGCCGCATTGGGCAGCACAGGACCGGTTTGACTCAGAGGCGATCTTGAAAGCACGGTTTGCAAGAGGAGAGATTACAAAGGAAGAATTTCTCAAAATGAGACAAACGCTCTCCAGTTCATAAAGCATGGAAATCTAAAAAAGGACCCCTGTTGGCAATGCCGGTGACAAACCGAACAACAACGTAAATAAGTTTCTTAGAATTCCATCTTTCGGCACTGACACAGACAGAACTGGTTTGACATGCTGAATCAATGAGAACTTAAGTCCCTGAAAAAACTGGAACTGCCCGCTTGAACAAAATGAGCTTGGTCTGCTTCAAAACAATGGTAATTGAACGGTGTTGAAATAATTTTCATTGTTTTTACCGTCCAATCGTCCAAACATAGAACTGGAAATCAGTCGGTGGACGGTATGGACGATACTTTTATGAAAAAGATATCAAGTATCGAAATGGTATCCATGATTTTTCATGGCTGTGAATATTTTTGTTTGGATAATAAATCACAACTCTGAGAAACAGACCACTCAGGTTTTTATATTATATCGTTGAATTTGAAAAGATGGATTTCATTCAGCTTGTCAGGAAATATAGTTGAACGGTTGAGTTCATGGGCCGCCGAGCTAAGTCGAGGGTACTGGGGAGGCGAAGCCGCCCCAAGCGGTCCGCTGCAACGAAGGGTTAGCTATCAATTTGGAGCTACTCCATGAATTCACGAGGCGAACCACAATTCCAACATTCTGTAAATTGGGCTTCAAATTCTTCATTACAAGATTTACAAACCCAATCATCATTATTTGAAACGCCATCTGCCAAACTACTTTCAAAACCTTGAACTATGGCTTTTGCTTCATTGATTTTTGTTTCATCAAGTATCCAGACAGAAGGAGCAGTCTCTGGTGTTATAGGGAGTTCTCCACGGGCACCGAAAAGATATTCTCCCTTTACCTCGCACTTGATACCTTGTGATTCCAAAAGGCCCTTTAAAATGTGAGCATCAACAAGGAGATTTACTGTATATATTTTTATCATTATTGAGAGT
>JAABTU010000329.1 GCA_011389715.1 Desulfotignum sp. | reverse complement strand
GCAAATGTGATTCACCGACGGAACACGGGTGATGGAATCAAACACTTTTGTCAGGTTCGGACCGATCAGGGTTTTCCACATGCGCGGGGATAACAGATCTGTGCCTGATCCCATCTCCCTGACCGATATGAAGTCCACATCCAGATCCTGGTAATGGTTGCATAAATCAATGGTCACCTGGGTCATTTGATCCAGAAATGCGGAGATTTGATCTTTTTTCTTTTTCAGTCCCTTTAACAGAATATCCAGTTCCATGATCTGGCCGGCAAGGGTGAACGGCCCCAGGACCCATGCACCCACAGCCAGGTCCGGCGCTTCTTTTTTTATGATCTTGAAGGCGTCATCCACCATGGGAAGACGGCCCCGGGTCATATAATCTTTGGGGATGTCAATTTCTTCCAGGGTTTTCCATTTATCGGGCACGGTGGGATAGATAATGCCTTCCGCGTTTTCGTAAAGGGAAATCCCGCGGCCCATGGCTTCTGCAACCGTCGCCATGTCATAGGGGACAACCACCCCATCCATGTTGAACATCCTGGCCGAAGTGATGGCAGATTCAGCCATCAATTTCGGGTCGGTATGAATTTTTGCAAACGGGGCCCCCATTTTTTCAATCGCCTGAATCACCACGGTTCCCTGGCCACTGAAACACGGCATTCTGTCTAAAGGTTCACGCTTGAACAATTTCTGGACTCGTTGTTTTCCGGTAAATTCCGACATACCTTCTCCTCTTTGTTTTTTTGTTATAATGGTATCCTCTTGAAGCTCCGGGATATTTTTTAAACAATCAACTGTTTTTAAGATTTTCCACAAAATCGGGAAACAGTTTGAACAGCGGATGGTTTTCATCTTTGGGCAGGCGGCCGGTTTCGCTGAAAATCGCTGTTGCCTGGAATGCATTGGTCATGGCAATCGCCGGCATAATTCTGGCCGCTCCCACCATGGGTCCGGAAAAAATCATATCATGATGCATGAATGCAGCCAGGGACTCAAGTGCGGCATCTGCAGCTGCCCACCCTTTAAACCCCCACTTTTCCCGGGCATCTTTCCACATATACGACCCATTGGATGGGGCGGAACTTGTTGGCAATCCCCATTTTTCCTTGATCATTTTGTTGGCAAGTGAACAAAGGGCTGTGGCAGGTCCGTTCATAACAGACGAATCCACAAAAATATTCTCAAATTGGGCGTCGTTTCGTTCAATGGCATCCAGCAACTTCTGGGTTCCGGTTATTCTGCCTGTGGGGGTCTGGTCATCCTGATCAAAGGCAACCAGAAGAACACTTTTGACACCAATCTTTGCCATTTCTTTGATTTCGGTATCAATATCCTGCTCCCATACCGTGATGCTGTTATAAAACATGCGGTCAAGAAGCCCTTTTTCCGCACAATAGGCTGCCGCCTCCAGTTTAGGCTTCAATGTCCAGGCATCGATGCAGAAAGGCATGTCTGAATTGTCTGTGACAAAGTCGATGAATGTTTTAAACTCTTTGCCTGTGTTGGCGACAATATCAGCCATTCCGGGAACCCCTGTTTCTTCGGTGAGCCGATCCTGGGTTTTCAGCAGGTCTGCTGCCAGTTTTTCATCGAACCCCTCTTTGCGCTTACCGGTAAACACCTTATCCCCTTTTTGAAAGATGGAACTGCAGACAACCGTCGGATAGTCCCCTGGTTGACCCCCGAATTTAATACCCCCGACGTCACATACGATTTGTTCTTTTTGAAATTGAAACATTTTCCCTCCTGTATTTACGAGTAGGTTCTGGTTTCTGACAAGCTTTCGGGCTCTTGACCTTATTCAGTGTCATTCACCGTAACAGAAGCTTGTCAATTCTGTAAATCGTCCATGGGTTGATTTTTTGAAAATATCAGACGATTTTTTCCCACCGGGAACCGGGATACCAGAATCAATTGCTGTGTCAAATGGAAAATCCCCCCAATTTTATTTCCAGGTACTCTTCGATACCTTCTTTTGCACCTTCTCTGCCGATTCCGCTGTCTTTGATTCCCCCAAAAGGGGCGGCAGCAGACGTCGGATTGATATCATTGATTCCGATAATGCCGAAACGCAGAGTTTCTAACGCATGCATGGCACGGGAAATGCTTTGGGTGTATACATATGCGGCAAGCCCGTAATGGGTGTCGTTTGCCATGGCGATCACGTCATCTTCCGGATCATAGGCGATAATGGGTGCAACCGGGCCAAAGGTTTCTTCATGAAATATCAGCATCTCTTTTGTCACATGGGTGAGAACTGTGGGCGCATAAAAATATCCCTTGTCAAACGGTTGGTCTGTAAGCCGCATCCCACCGGTAACCAATCGTGCGCCTTTGTTCAGGGCGTCTGCCACCTGGTTTTCCACTTTTGCAATGGCACCGGGTCCCACCAGAGGGCCTATTTTGATACCCGGGTCCATACCATTGCCGGGCGTCATCGCATTGACCCGCCCAATGAATTCTGCTGTAAATGCATCCACCAGATGCCGGGGAACAAAGATCCGGTTGGGGCTGATGCATGCCTGCCCTGTGTTTAAAAATTTCACCAGCACGGCACCTTTGGCGGCATGGACCGGGTCTGCATCATCAAACACAATAAAAGGGGCATGACCGCCAAGTTCGAGGGAAATACGTTTCATGTTGGCGGCGGCTTTCCCCGCCAGCATTTTTCCCACTTGGGTGGAACCGGTAAACGTTACTTTTCTGACCACCGGGTTGGACACAAACTGCTCGCCCACGGGTCCGGGATCCAGTTTGGTGACCAGATTCACCACCCCTTTGGGAAGTCGGGCCTGCTCAAATAATTTGAACATCTCAATGGCGCAAAGCGGGGTTGCCTCGGCCGGCTTCAGCACCACAGTGCACCCGGCTGCCAGGGCCGGGGCCAGTTTTCTTGTAATCATGGACACCGGATAATTCCACGGGGTGATTGCCCCCACAACTCCCAGGGGCTGCTTTAACACAGTGAACCGCTGATCCGGCCTTGCGGAAGGAATGGTCCGGCCGTAAACCCGCTTGGCTTCCTCGGCAAACCACAGCAGAAAGTCTGCCCCGTACTGCACTTCATTCCGGGCCATCGCCAGGGGTTTGCCCTGTTCCCGGGTCATGATCCGGGCCAGGTCTTCTTTTTTATCCATCATGAGTTCATGGGCGGTGTATAAATATCGA
>JAABTU010000328.1 GCA_011389715.1 Desulfotignum sp. | reverse complement strand
CGTGCCGGGCCGCAATCCCGCCCTGGACGGATTCGGGCTCATTGCCTTTGTCTGCCTGTTTCCCATCATATCGGTGCTGGGATATGCCCGGCTGGCCGTATGGATGACCCATCGCAAAGCCAGAACAGCGGAGAAAACCTATGCGGTTTAAACTTATTTTATCCTCGGTAAAAGCAGAGATTACCGACAAGATTGTTGATGCCGTCAAAAAAGAGGGAGCCACCGGTGCCACCATCATTCCCGCCAGAGGGACCGGCATCAAAGAGGCAAAAACATTTTTCGGCCTGACCCTGGAAGCCCAGACCGATATCATCATGCTGCTGGCGGAAGAACACGTGGCGGAAAAACTGTTGACCGTCATAAAAACAGCCGGAGAATTCGGCAAACCCGGCACCGGTATTGCGTTCACGCTGCCGGTGGAGCATGTGGTGGGCCTGGAAAGCCAGATGGAAAAATTCAAGCAGAAAGCCCGGGACAGTTACCTGTAACTGCTTGACGAGGCAACTTTTTTTAGAATGATTACACTTTTTTAAGGAAGGTAATGTATGGAACCGGATAAACCCAGAATCATTCGGGTCAGGGATGTGATGCACAAGGGGATCATCTCCATTGACGGCATGGCCACTACCCGCGAAGCTGTGAACAAAATGAAGGAACACAACGTATTCTCTGTTCTGGTGAACAAACGGCATGAGGACGATGCCTGGGGAATCCTGGTATCCCAGGATATTGTCAAAGGAGCGATTTTGCCGGGCCGGTCCTTAGATGAGGTGAATGTGTATGAAGTGATGACTAAACCGGTGATCACCGTACCGGCGGACATGGATATCCGCTATGCGGTGCGGCTTATCTACCGGGCCGGTATCCGTCGGGCTCCGGTGGAGGACAAGGGGGAGCTGGTGGGAATGATCTCCCTGATTTCGTTACTCCTCGATGAAAATGTGTTTTGAATGGTATGAAACAGTAGTGATCTCTGATGGATCGGGTCGTTCAAACGGGTACTTGAATGCGATCCTGTTCGCAAGGCTCGTTTTGCTGCTGGATTTCAAATGATTCTTTGTTCACATCCCGGTTTTTGACGGCCAAGGGTTCATTATCAAGAAAAATTCGGTTTTATTGTGCGCAATGGACACAAACAAGGGTTTCCGGCATGATGAGAATTCTGCCGACCGGAATGGTCTCGCCACACTTGATACAGATTCCGAAATCAGGCGATCCAAGGTTTGAAAGTGCCTGTCTCAGTTTTTTCACTCGGTTCTCCGCCTGGGTCAATGATGCCTCCATGACGCTCTTGTTGATGATGGCATCCATTCTGGAAATTCTTCCGATCGCATTATCCGGGGCGATCGGTTTTATCTTCTGTTTGTATTGTGAAATCTGCCGCTCGGTTTTGTCAATCTCTTGCAGGATTTTGACTTTAATGTCTTCAAGGTCCATTTGTTATCCTAAACTATTCAAAATAAACAAGTATACGGTAGGAAGTTTTAATGTCAAGACAGGATTTGGGTGATCAGCTCATTCGGGTATTGGATTTTAAAATTTCTCTTCCCTTGCCTTGATGGAATGGCCGCCATCTGAAAGGCGGTGATCGAAGACCGGTAAATTATTTGACGTTTTTTCGTGAATGCGGCCGGCGTTTTCTGCCCGGTGATCTCCGGGAGGTGGTGACAACGTCTTTCTGCCGCTGTTTTTTGACAGGATCTTTTTCCACAAACACCGGGTGTCGGGTGAACGGATCGTGGCCGGTGTGATACATCAGCGTGGAATACGTGGCCGGGGTGGGAGTGAAAATCTGGATCTGTTCGGGCGTGGTTCTCAGTTTGTCCGTGGTAAAACGTTTCAGTGCGGCCATGTCGGTCTGGGTGCATCCGGGGTGGGCCGCCATCAGGTAATATGTTAAAAACTGGGGTTTGCCGCATTCGGCGGACAGCCTGTCAAACGCGGACTTGAAAGCCAGCAGATCGTCAATAGTCTGTTTGCCCATGTAATGTAACACATGCGTTTCACAGTGTTCCGGTGCCACTTTGAGCTGGCCGGACACATGATCATTGACCAGTTTTTTCAAAAACGCCATGCCATATTTTTTGTCCTGTAGAATCAGATCGTACCGGATCCCGGAATTGATGAACACATGGTTGATGCCGGGCAGGGCGCACAGTCTTTCCAGCAGATCCAGGTATCGGGAATGGTCCGGCCGCAGGGTGTCGCAGATGTCGGGAAACAGGCAGCTTTTATCCTGGCAGGCCCCTTTGGATAATTTTTTCGGGCACTCATACCCGTACATGTTGGCGGTGGGGCCGCCCAGATCCATGATGTTTCCCTTGAAATCCGGGTGGGCGGCAAACTGCCGGGCCTGCCGGAGAATGGACGTTCGGCTCCGGGACTGCACGGTCCGGCCCTGGTGGACCGTGATGGCACAGAACCGGCATTCCCCGTAGCATCCGTAATGGGTGGGGATGGCAAACCGGATGGTGTCCAGGGCCCGCACCGGTCCCATGGCCTTGTAAAAAGGGTGGACATCATGTTCATATGGCAGGTCGTGGATCTCGTCCATCTGAGCTGTGGTGGAAACAGGTGCCGGGGGATTCAGCACCAGGTACCGATCCTGGTGGGCCTGGCACAGCCGTTGCCCCGTGACCGGATCCGTGTTGCGGTAAAATGTGGCGAATGCTTCCGTGTAGGCCCGGCTGTTCTTGGCAACGGTGTCAAATGAAGGCAGTTCCATTCCTTTCCGGGTTCCGGAAATATAGGCGATGCCCGGAATATCTTCCACCGGGTCCCCCTGTTTCAGGGCTTGAGCCAGAACGCGGATGGTGGTGTGCCCCATACCGAACACCAGAACATCGGCTTTGGCGTCAAACAGAATGGACCGCCGGATTTTGCTGGACCAGAAATCATAATGGGCCATGCGCCGTAAGCTGGCTTCGATGCCGCCTAAGACAATGGGGGGCGAGGGTTTGCAGAACCGCCGGATCAGGTTGGCGTAGGCGATCACGGCCCGGTCCGGCCGGCGGTTGTTTGCATGGCCCGGGGTGTAGTCATCGATCTTTCGCCGTTTTTTCAAAGGTGTGTAATTGGCCACCATGGAATCCACGGCCCCGGCCGTGACCCCCCAGAACAAAGACGGGGGGCCTAATCGCAGGATATCCGCCGAAGTGTCCAGGTCG
>JAABTU010000327.1 GCA_011389715.1 Desulfotignum sp. | reverse complement strand
GCCCTGGAAGATATCTGCCGGGTGCCCAAATATGCCACTGTGCCCCTGTCCATCCCTTTTCATCCCAGCTATGCAGGCATGGAAGAACTTTCCGCCCGGTTGCGCACCTATCTGGCCACCGGGGATGCCGTGGTGTTTGATTATTTTGAACTGTTTGAAAACGCGGGCCTGCGGGTCATGGTGTTTCCCTTTCCCCGGAATTCCGCAAAAATGGACGCGGTCTCATTTTACGAACCTGCCTTTCACAACGCTTTCTTTTTTCTCAACTCCCGGAACAATACTGAAAAACAGCTGTTCTCCCTTGCCCGGGAACTGGGCAAAATCCTTGTGTCCAACCAGATCAACCGCCAGAAAACCCCTTTGTTTCCCGAATCCAAGGATGATGCCACCCGGCCCATCAACCCGGCCCGGGCCGCCGGGCGCTTTGCCGCCACCTTTCTGATGCCCGAACCTGCCGTGCGCGCCACGGTCAGCCAGCTGGGCGTGTCAAAAGATGCCTGGTCCTGGGACCTGCTGATGCGCATCAAACACCGGTTCGGTGTGTCTGCCCAGACGTTTCTCTACCGGCTCCATGAACTGGATTTGATTTCCGATCCCACCAAAGACTCCCTTGATATCCAAATACAAATATTTTACGTTACCAATGGTTTAATAGAACCGGATTCCACCCGCCGCTGCCTCACTCCCAATGGCCGGTTTTTCGACCTGCTGCTGACAGCCCAGGGGCTTGATTCGTCCCGGGAGGAGTTAGAAGAGGTTAAAGCGGTGGTAAAGGAATTCAAACTTGTAAAGACTTGAAACCCGATAAGGGGGAAAACCATGCATGACCGGATTGTAAAAAGGCTGGATGAAATTTCAAACATCCATGATGTACGCATCCTGTATGCCTGTGAATCCGGCTCAAGGGCCTGGGGGTTTGCCTCTCTGGACTCCGACTTTGATGTTCGGTTGTACGTGCTCAGGTCCGTCCTTGCCATTCTTTACCTGGAAAAAGGACTGGGACCGGTCCCCATGGAGTTTTCCATACTGGTGGATAATATCGTCAAAGACCCTGCCCTGCGCAAATCCATCAATCATCTTCTGGCCCGGAAAATGGCCGGAGACGAACTGGATATGGGGCCCCGGGATCCGGTACTCAGCACCTTCCTGGAATATCAACTGGAGCGGTTGGCTGACCAGGAGTTTGCAAAACAGATACAGCTGTGTCCGGTGGAGATTCTTAATGGGTTGTTTCTGGAGGCACTCATGGGTAAAGCTCACAAATGGAATTTCCATGAAAAATAAATTTATTGCACACTACAGAAGTCAAGACAGGGTAATTCAAACCGTGTCTGAACATTTAAAAGGCGTAGCAGCTCAAAGCAAAAAAAAAGCTGACAAAATTGGCTTGCCAGAAGTGGGCGAACTATTAGGCCTCCTTCACGACCTTGGGAAATACAGTGATTCGTTTCAAAAGTATATTGGATTAGGAACAGGAATTATTGATCCCGATATTGATGGCGTTGATGCAGATATGAAAGGCCTTAAAGGAAAAATCGATCATTCAACTGCGGGTGCCCAATGGATCTGGCAGCATTTTAAAAGATACGGTTTACAAGGCAGATTGGCTGGCCAAATCTTGGCAGTCTGTCTGGCCTCACATCACGGGGGCATGCTGGACTGCTTAAAAATTGATGGCAAAAATGAATTTTTCAAAAGAATGCAAAAGGGTGAAGAAAAAACCCATTTGCAGGAATGCCTTAAAACAAGAGATAACAACGTTATTGAGTCACTCGAAAGAATCGCTTCTGATAAATTTCTGAAACAATTTTTAACAAGAATCGCTTCTATTGTACATCCCCAGAAAAAAGAACACGACCGTTTGAAACATTTCAGGCTTGGATTTTTTACCCGATTTTTATTTAGCTGCCTGATTGATGCAGATCGATTAGACAGCGCAGATTTTGAAATTCCGGAAAATATAAGCTTACGGAATCCTCGCCCCGTTGACTGGCAAACTGCCATTGACCGCTTGGAAGAAAAACTGGCCGGATTCCAGGAACGTAACCATGTGGATGAGTTACGGAACAAGATTTCCAGACACTGCCTTAATAGAGCGATTGATCCTCAAGGGATATATACTTTAACCGTGCCTACCGGGGGAGGCAAAACCTTTGCCTCCATTAGGTTTGGTCTTCATCATGCAAAGGTCCATAACCTGGATCACATTATTTATATTATTCCTTATACCTCTATAATTGAACAGAATGCCCAGGTGGTGAAAGATGTAGTAGAGAAAAAGGGAGATCCCTATCCATGGGTACTCGAACACCACTCCAATCTTGAGCCTGAACTGCAGACATGGCACTCTAAATTGTCTTCCGAAAGCTGGGATACTCCTATTATTTTCACCACCATGGTTCAATTTCTTGAGGTTCTGTTTGGAGGTGGCACCCGAGGGTGCCGACGGTTGCACAATCTGGCAAGATCCGTGATCATATTTGATGAGATCCAAAGCCTTCCGGTCAACTGCGTCCATCTGTTCTGCAACGTCCTTCAGTTTTTAACTGATCATACCAACACTACCGCCGTTCTTTGCACGGCCACACAGCCCTTACTCACTGGGGTGAATCGAGATTATGGGGCTATTGACATTCCCGATGGAAATGAACTCGCTGGCGATGCCGCATTTCTATTTAAAGAATTAAAGCGAGTGGATATTAAGGATATGACTCGTCCTGAAGGATGGAATGAAGAAGAAATTGCTGATTTTTCCTTAAACCAAATGCGTGAAAACGGAAATTTTCATACATCTCAGGTTTATGTGATCAATCCCAATGAGGAAGCCATTGACCTATTGGAGGATATTAAAATTGGCAGGGATAAGGCTAAAAGGGTTCTGGAAGAAGGCGGCCATGAAGATTTCTTAAGTCCGTCAGCCATTGAGAGTTATTTTTCCTATTATTTTTATGAACGGCAAGATACCATGACTTATCCCTTGTCCGAAAATCAGGCCGCCAGAAAAGATAACCTGTTGAACCTACTCAGCGATAATCCGTTTAACGTTGGTAGGGAGCAAGATCCGCAAAAATCAATATTTACCCTACAACAATCTTTTAAGGCAGCAGGAAGGGCATTCAAAGCCATTGATGCCCCGACCCAGGCAGCCATTGTCCAATATAAAGAGGG